>JAODNG010000440.1 GCA_025465385.1 Pseudonocardiales bacterium | reverse complement strand
GCTCGCGGCGGTGGCCGCGCTACCGCCGGCGACCGCCCAGCCCGACATCCGAGGTGGCGACCCGACCGCCCCGGATCCGGACTTCCGGCTGCGCCGGCTACTGCGACCGATGCGGGGCTGGCTCAGCCTCACCGCGATCCTGGTGGGCCTCGACGCGCTGGCGACCGTGGCGTTCCCGGCCCTGGGCGGCCTGGCCGTCGACGCCATTACCCGGCACGCGCCGCATCTACTCGTCATCACGGTGACGGTGGGGCTCGGGGTAGTGGCCGCCGACTGGCTCGTCATCGCCGCGCAGACGGTGGTCGCCGCGCGGGCCGGGGAAACGCTGCTGTACCTGGTGCGGGTGCGCAGCTTCGCGCACCTGCAGCGGCTCGGAATGGACTATTTCGAGCGCGAGATGGCCGGCCGGATCATGACCCGGATGACCACCGACGTCGATGCGCTGTCCACGTTCCTGCAGACCGGGTTGTCCACCGCGCTGATCAGCGTGCTGACGGTGCTGGGAGTGGCCGTCGCGCTGCTGGTCACCAACGCCGGGCTCGCCGCCGTGGCCATGCTCGGCCTGCCGTTACTGATCGCGGCCACGGTGGTGTTCCGGCGGTTGTCCTCGGCGGCCTACACCGAGGCCCGGGAGCGGGTCAGCGAGGTCAACGCCGACCTGCAGGAAAACGTCTCCGGTGCCCGAGTGACGCAGGCGTTCACCCGGGAGCGGCGCTCGGCCCGGGACTTCGCCGCCCGCAGCGATGCCTACCGGCGCGCCCGGCTGCGCGCCCAGCGCTACATCGCCACCTACTTCCCGTTCGTGGCGCTGCTGTCGGATCTCGCGACCGCCGCGGTCCTGGGCGTCGGGGCGTCCCGAGTCGCCGGGGGCACCGTCACCGCCGGGGTCCTCACCGCCTTTTTGCTCTACCTGGGTCTGTTCTTTGCGCCCGTGCAGCAGCTGTCCCAGGTCTTCGACGGCTACCAGCAGGCCGCGGTAGGGCTGCGGCGCATCAGGGAACTGCTGGACACGCCGATTTCGGTGCCGCCACCCGGTGCCGATGCCGTGCCGGTACCGTCCCGGCTGCGCGGTGAGGTGGAGCTCCGTGATGTGACCTTTCGCTACCCCGGCGCCACACAACCCGCACTGGACCGGGTGTCACTGCACATCGCACCCGGCGAGACCGTCGCCCTGGTGGGCGCGACCGGAGCCGGCAAGTCCACCGTGGTCAAACTGCTGGCCAGGTTCTACGACCCGACGGCCGGAACTGTGCTGGTCGACGGGATCGACGTGCGCCGTTTCGACCCGGCGACGTTTCACCATCGGCTGGGCGTGGTGCCGCAGGAGGCGCACCTGTTCCGCGGCGACGTCGCCGGCAACATCAGCTACGGCGCCGCGCAGGCATCCCCCGCCGAGGTGGAGGCGGCGACTCGCCGGGTCGGCGCGCTGGCGGCCGTCGCCGCGCTACCTCACGGGTTTCGCCAACCGGTCAACGAGCGTGGGCACGGCCTGTCAGCCGGGCAGCGACAACTGCTGGCGCTGGCTCGCGCCGAGTTGGTCGAGCCTGACCTGCTGTTGCTTGACGAAGCCACCGCGGCCTTGGATCCGGCCACCGAATCGATAGTGCTGGCCGCCGCGGACCGGCTCGCCGCGCGCCGCACCACCATCGTGATCGCGCACCGGCTGGCCACCGCAGCCAAGGCGGACCGGATCGTCGTGCTCGACGGCGGGCGGATCGTGGAGCAGGGGCGCCATCTCGAGCTGCTCGCGGCTGATGGGCACTACGCTCGTTTGTGGGCCGCCGGCTCGCCAGACGGCACCGTCGCCGCGTAGTGGTCGCCCTTCAAGACCAGGCAAGCACCACGGTGAACGCCGCAGCGGCGGCGAGCGCCGCGGCCGTGCGCACATGGTTCCACCTCGTCCAGTCCGCGAGGTAGCCCGCCCAGCGTCCGGCTGCAGCTGCGCTGTTGGGGTCAACGGTGGCCAGGGCGTCGTTGAGCGGCACGTGGTAGACGATCGTCAGTCCGATGGTGCCGACGAGGTACAACGCGGCGCCCACCAGCAGGAGGGCGCTACCACGTTGGCCCCAGGCCAGCAGGGACCAGACGACTAGGGCGAGGCAGGCGGCTGCAGCGCCGAACAGCGCCGTCATGAACGCCGGGCGGACCGCCGAGATGTTGATTGACTGCATGGCTGCGATGCCCTGTGGCGCAGGCAGGCGGCCGAGCCCGTCCATCACGAACGCCGAGAAGCCGAAGAACACCCCGGCCACCGTCCCGCAGCTCAGTGCCGCCACGAGCGTCAACGCGAAAAGCCCAGGGCTGGTCGTCGAGATTTCCTGGGTCGGTGTGGTCATGCGATCATGCAACCTCGGGTGGCTAAGACTGTCCATGGTTCAAATGCGCGATTTCGTGTTCCAGCGTCTACAGTTCCGGGGTGATGGACTCGATCGCCGGTCTCCTCGACGGCCCGCGAGCGCGGGATGCCTTCCTGCTGCGCTCGAGCATGGATCCACCGTGGTCGATCCGGGTCCAGGACCAGGCCCCGCTGACTCTGGTAGCCATGGTGCGCGGCGAGGCCTGGGTAATCCCGGACGGCGGCGGAGTGCGCCAGCTGCACCCTGGAGATGTCGCGATCCTGCGCGGATCCGCGGCGTACACCGTCGCCGACGATCCCCACACCCCACCGCAGGTGATCATCGATCCCGGGCAGCGCTGCAAGACGCCCACGGGCGAGGAACTGAGCCTGATGATGGAAGTGGGTGTCCGCACCTGGGGCAACAGTCCAAACGGCTCGGCGGTGATGCTCACCGGCACCTATCAGATGCGCGGCGAGATCAGCCAGCGGCTGCTTGGCGCCTTGCCGGCATTGCTCGTCCTTCCAGCTAAGGACCTGGCGAGTCCACTGATCACCTTTCTCGCCGAGGAGATCGTCAAGGACGAGCCTGGACAGCAGGCCGTGCTCGACCGGCTGCTCGATCTGCTGCTCATTGCGGTCCTGCGGGCCTGGTTTGCCCGGCCGGAGGCAGCGGCGCCGGGGTGGTATCGCGCCCACAGCGACCCAGTGGTCGGGCCGGTCCTGCGGCTGCTGCACAGCAAGCCGGCACACCCGTGGACGGTGGAAGCTCTGGCGGTGACGACCGGCACCTCTCGAGCGTCGCTGGCTCGCCGCTTCACTGAACTGGTTGGTGAGCCACCGATGACGTTCCTCACCGGATGGCGGCTGGCCCTCGCCGCTGACCTGCTCCGAGAGCCGGGAGCCACCGTCGGCTCGGTGGCCCGCCAGGTGGGCTACGGCAGCTCTTTCGCGTTGAGCACCGCCTTTAAACGGGTGCGCGGGATCAGTCCCCGCGAACACCGTGCTACCGGGGGATAGCTGTGATCGGATCGGTTTCCGCAGACCGCTGCCTGACCCAGCGATCATCCGTTCACCGGCGCGCCAAGGGTCCGCCGAACGCCTGCTGCGCCGCGGCGGGGGCTAGCCTGGAAGTTGCGTCAGCGCCCCTGACGCAGACCCGCGACAGAACGGATTGAGGCGACTTTCGGCAGTGTCCCGCAGCGACCCCCCTGTACAGTTCGGTCCGAACGAGTGGCTCGTCGAGGAGATGTACGAACAGTTCCTCGCCAATCCCTCGGCGGTGGACTCGTCGTGGCACGATTTCTTCGCCGACTACCGGCCGGCATCGCAGGGCACCATCAACGGCAAGACCCCGCACACCAGCACGCTGGCACCGGCGAAGCAGCCACCGCGCAAGCAGCCACCGGCCAACGGTGCCACCGGCAACGCGCATGCCACCGGCAACGCGCATGCGACCGGGCCCGCGCATGCGCAGCACGATCCGCACCACGACACCACCACCCCGCTGCGCGGCGCGGCGGCCCGCGTGGTGGCGAACATGGAGACGTCGCTGGAGCTGCCGACGGCCACCAGCATCCGTGCGGTACCGGCGAAGTTGCTGGTCGACAACCGCATCGTGATCAACAACCATCTTCAGCGGACCCGTGGCGGCAAGATCAGCTTCACCCACATCATCGGGTACGCGACGGTGCGGGCGCTGGCCGAGCACCCGCAGATGAACCGCCACTACACCACCGACGACCAGGGCAAACCTGCGGTCGTGGCGCCCGAGCACGTCAACCTGGGTCTGGCGATCGATCTCAAGACCGCCAACGGACGCAGCCTCGTCGTCACCTCCATCAAGGGTTGCGAGGTGATGACCTTCGCCCAGTTCTGGCAAGCCTACGAAGACGTCATCCGCAAGGCCAGGGAAGGCCGACTCACCGCCGAGGATCTCACGGCGACCACGATCACGCTGACCAACCCGGGCACCATCGGCACCAACCACTCGGTGCCCCGGCTGATGTCCGGGCAGGGCGCCATCATCGGCGTCGGCGCGATGGAGTACCCGGCGGCTTTTCAGGGCGCCAGCGAGGATGCGCTCGCCGAGATGGCGATCAGCAAGATCATCACGTTGACCTCCACCTACGATCACCGCATCATCCAGGGCGCCGAGTCGGGCGAGTTTCTGCGCCGCGTACACGGGCTGCTGCTGGGCGACGACAATTTCTACGACGACGTGTTCGCCTCTCTGCGAGTGCCCTACGAGCCGGTGCGATGGGTTCAGGACATCCCGGAGGGGCAGGTCGCCAAGACCGCCCGGGTACTCGAGCTGATCGACGCCTACCGCACTCGCGGTCATCTGATGGCCGACACTGACCCGCTGAACTACCGGCAGCGCAGACACCCCGACCTTGACGTGCTCAGCCACGGCCTCACCCTGTGGGACCTGGACCGGACGTTCGCCGTCGGTGGGTTCGCCGGGCATTCCCACATGAAGCTTCGCGACGTCCTGGGCGTGCTACGCAACGCCTACTGCCGCAACGTCGGCGTGGAGTACATGCACATCCTGGCACCCGATGAGCGGCAGTGGTTACAGGAGCGTGTTGAGCGGGTGCACGACAAACCCAGCCCTGCGCAGCAGAAGTACATCTTGTCCAAGCTCAACGCCGCGGAGTCCTTCGAGACGTTCCTGCAGACGAAGTACGTCGGTCAGAAGCGGTTCTCGCTGGAGGGCGCCGAGACCGTCATCCCGCTCCTCGACGCGGTGCTGGACAAGGCCGCCGAGTACGACCTCGACGAGGTGGTGCTCGGTATGCCGCACCGCGGGCGGCTCAACGTGCTGGCCAACGTCGTGGGCAAGCCCTACTCGCAAATCTTCCGCGAGTTCGAGGGCAACGTCGACCCGGGCCAGGCACACGGCTCCGGTGACGTCAAATACCACCTGGGCGCCGAGGGCAAGTACTACCGGATGTTCGGCGACGGCGAGACGAAGGTGACCCTGACGTCCAACCCGTCGCACCTGGAGGCCGTGGATCCGGTGCTCGAAGGCATCGCGCGGGCCAAGCAGGACCTGCTGGACAAGGGCCCGGACGGTTTCACCGTACTGCCCGTGGCCCTGCACGGAGACGCCGCCTTTGCCGGCCAAGGCGTGGTGGCTGAAACGCTCAACCTGTCACAATTGCGTGGATACCGTACCGGCGGCACCGTGCATGTGATCGTGAACAATCAGGTGGGATTCACCACAGCACCGCAGTACGCGCGATCCAGCGAGTATTCGACCGACGTCGCGAAGATGATCGGCGCGCCCGTATTCCACGTCAACGGTGACGACCCGGAGTCCTGTGTCTGGGTGGCCAAGCTGGCCGTGGAGTACCGGCAGGCATTCCAGAAAGACGTCGTGATCGACATGGTGTGCTACCGCCGCCGTGGTCACAATGAGGGCGACGACCCGTCGATGACCCAGCCGAAAATGTACGACATAATCGACACCAAGCGGTCGGTCCGCAAAGGTTACACCGAGGCGCTCATCGGCCGCGGGGACATGTCCGTCGAGGAGGCCGAGCGCGTACTGAAGGACTACGCGCAGCAGCTCGAACACGTTTTCAATGAGGTTCGGGAGCTGGAAAAGCGGGCCGCGGCACCGAGCGAATCGGTGGAGACCGAACAGCCCGTACCCACGGGGCTGTCCACCGGAGTAGACCGAAGCGTCATCGAGCGGATCGCCGATGCGCACGTCAACCTGCCGGCGGGCTTCACCCCGCACCCCAGGGTCAAGCCCGTGCTGGAAAAGCGGGCGAAAATGGCCCGCGAGGGAGGCATCGACTGGGCCTTCGCCGAACTGCTAGCGCTCGGCTCGGTGTGCCTGGATGGCCGCACGGTGCGGCTATCCGGCCAGGACACCAGGCGTGGCACGTTCGTGCAACGGCATTCGGTGCTGATCGACCGCAAGACCGGGGCCGAGTACACACCGTTGAATAACCTTGCCCCGAACCAGGCGAAATTCATGGCGTATGATTCGGCGCTGTCGGAATTCGCTGCGTTGGGCTTCGAATACGGCTATTCGGTGGCGAACCCGGACGCTTTGGTGCTCTGGGAGGCGCAGTTCGGTGATTTCGCCGATGGGGCGCAGCCGGTGATTGACGAGTTCATCTCCTCGGGAGAGGCCAAGTGGGGCCAGCGTTCCGATGTCGTTCTGCTGCTGCCGCATGGTCACGAGGGGCAGGGCCCCGATCACACGTCTGGACGCATTGAGCGGTTCCTGCAGTTGTGCGCTGAGGGCTCCATGACCGTGGCACAGCCGTCCACGCCGGCGAACTATTTCCACCTACTGCGCCGCCATGCACTAGACGGCGTGCACCGGCCGTTGGTCGTGTTCACACCGAAGTCGATGCTGCGCCTGAAAGCGGCGGTGAGCCCGGTGCAGGATTTCACCTCGGGCCAGTTCGCGTCGGTTCTCGATGACCCGATGGTGCACGACTGCTCGGCTGTGCACCGGGTCCTGCTGTGTACCGGCAAAATCAGCTATGAGTTGCACGCCGCACGCCAGCAGCGAGGCATCGAGGACACTGCGATCGTGCGCGTCGAGCAGCTCTATCCGGTGCCCCAGCGGCGACTGGCCACGGCGCTGGACCGCTATCCGAACGCCACCGAGGTGTACTGGGTGCAGGAGGAACCCGCCAACCAGGGCACCTGGCCATTCTACGGACTGAGCCTGCCCGAGCTGATGCCCGAGCGGCTGGGCGGATTACGGCGGATCTCCCGGCGTGCCATGGCAGCTCCCTCTGCGGGGTCGGCCAAGGTGCACGAGGTCGAGCAGCGCGAGCTGATCACCGCGGCCCTCGGTGGTTGAGCCATGTACTTCACCGACCGTGGCATTGAGGAACTCGAAGACCGGCGCGGCGGCGAGCAGCTCAGCGTCGAGTGGCTGGCCGCCCGACTCCGAGCATTCGTCGACGAACACCCGGAGTTCGAGGACGCTGTCGAGCGGCTGGCCACCTACTTGGCCCGTCACGAGGCCGACGACCTGGACGACGTCTAGCCAGCTCGTTACCACGCATAGGCCTCCGGAGCGGGTTGGGCACCGTTGGGCCCCGGCGCCGGGAACAGCTCGTCGAGCCGGGCCAGCACCTCGGCGTCCAGAGTGATCGCGACGGCTCGCAACGAGCTGTCCAGTTGCGCGACGGTCCGCGGACCGACGATCGGCGCGGTAACGCCGTCCTGGTGCAGCAGCCAAGCCAGCCCGACGTTGGCGGGGTCCTCGCCCAGGTCGGCGCACAACTTCTCGTAGGCGTCGATGCGATCCCGGTTCGCTTCGAGTGCGTCTGCCGAACGCCCCGTGGTGCTTCGCGAACCGCCGCCCTCGCGTTGCTTGCGCAGTACCCCGCTGAGCAGGCCGCCGTTGAGTGGCGACCACGGGATCACGCCGATGCCGTAGTCCCGCGCCGCGGGCAGCACCTCCAGCTCGACCCACCGAGTGAGCAGGTTATAGATGGATTGCTCGCTGACCAGCCCGGTGACGTGCTGCCGGTGAGCCGCCTCCTGCGCCTTGGCCAGGTGCCAACCGGCGAAGTTCGACGAGCCGACATAGATGATCTTTCCTTGCTGCCGGAGTACCGACATGGCCTCCCAGATTTCGTCCCACGGAGTAGCCCGATCCACGTGGTGCATCTGATAGAGGTCGATGTAGTCGGTCTGCAGCCGGCGCAGCGACGCGTCGCAGGCCCGCCGGATGTTCAGCGCGGAAAGCTTGGTCTCGTTGGGCCAGTCCCCCATCGAGCCGTAGAGCTTGGTTGCGAGCACGGTGCGCTCCCGGCGACCGCCCCCGCTGGCGAACCATCGGCCGATGATCTGCTCGGTGACCCCTTCGCCTTTCTTCCAGCCATAGACATTGGCGGTGTCGAAGAAATTGATGCCCTGCTCGTGGGCCCGATCCATGATCGTGTGACTGTCAGCCTCCGAGGTCTCCGGGCCGAAGTTCATCGTGCCCAGACACAGCCGGGAAACCGAAAGGCCGCTGCGGCCTAGCTGCGTGTACTCCATGGTGACCAGCCTCGCACCGCGGCGCCCATCGGACCACTCGGACACCCCCCCCCGCGGCGCATCTAGTCCCGGCTGCCCGGCTGAGCTGATCGGCTTGACCTCGACCCGGGTAGAGGTTGCAGGCTGGTCTCTATGAGCTGGTCGCTGTGAGTGCAATACCCGAGGCCGTGACGACGGTGCGCTCGGAGCTGTTCGGCCCGAGCCGCCGCGCGACCACGATCGGAGTGCTGCTGCTGATCAGCATGGTGGCATTCGAGGCGATGGGGGTGGGGACGGCTATGCCGGCCCTGGTGGCCGACCTCGGCGCGCTGTCGCTGTACGCCTGGCCATTCGTGGCGTTCATGGCGGCCAACGTGTTCGGGACCGTGCTCGGCGGCCGGTGGTGCGACCTGGCCGGCCCGAGGATCCCGCTGGTGGCGGGTCCGGTGCTGTTCGGCGCGGGTCTGCTGGTGGCCGGCACCGCAGCCATCATGCCCCAGCTGCTGGTGGCGCGGGTACTGCAGGGATTGGGCGCCGGCACCCTGACGGTCGCGGTTTACGTACTTATCGCGGTGGTCTATCCGGAGCGGACCCGTCCCGCCATCTTCGGGCTGATGTCCTCGGCGTGGGTGCTGCCCTCGCTGATCGGACCGCCGGTCGCCGGGGTGGTGACCGAACGGCTGTCCTGGCACTGGGTGTTTCTCGGCCTGGTGCCGGTGGTCGTGCTCGCGATCGGGCTGGTGGTGCCTGCAGTGCGCCAGCTCGGCCAACCCGATCCCGGTCGGGGCATCACCGCGCGGCGGCGCGGACTGGTGGTCGCCGCCCTGGGCGCGGCGGTAGGGGTCTCCACGCTGACCTGGGTTTCCCAGCGTCCCAGCGCTTCAGCCGCCGCAATAGCCGGCGTGGCGCTGGTGGCGCTGCTGGCGTCGATGCGCCGGTTGCTGCCCGACGGGGTGTTCCGGGCACGCCGTGGCGTAGCGACCGTGGTGGCCGCACGCGGATTGCTTGCCGGAGTATTCTTCACCGCCAACTCCTACCTGCCGCTGATCTTGACCAGCACCCACCACTGGACGCTGGCCGCAGCCGGGGTCCCCCTCGCGTCCGGCTCGCTGGGCTGGTCGGCGGGCTCAGCATGGCAAGGTCGCCATCCTGGCCTGCCCCGCCACCGACTACTGCGGGTCGGATTCATCCTGCTCACCGCGGGCGCCGCCGGGTTGCTGCTGGTCGCGCCGACCTGGGGTACGCCGTGGCTGGCTCTGCCGGTGTGGGGCGTAGCCGGGATCGGGATGGGCCTGGGCTTCTCCTCGGTGTCGTTCCTGCTGCTGCAGCAGTCCGGCGCCGGCGAGGTCGGGTTCCACTCCTCCGCGGCACAGATGTCCGACCAGCTCACCACCGCGACCCTGATCGGCATCGGTGGAGCGCTGCTGGCGCTACTGGGCTCGCCCGCGCACGCGCTGCCGGTCCTGCTAGCGCTACTAGCCGCTCTAGGCGCGCTCGGCGCGACCGTGGCCGGTCGCGCCGCCTCCACAAACTGACAGCCAGCGGCCGGTGGGCGGCCGGTGGCGAGTGCCGGCTAGGGCAGCAAGGGACCGCGCATGAGAAGCGCGCGGAACTCGGGTGCCGGGAGCGCGCGGGAGAATAGCCAGCCTTGATAGGAGTCCACGCCGAGGTCCCGCAGCACGTGGAACTGGTCGGCGGTCTCAACACACTCGGCGACACAGACGCGGCCCATCGCGCGGGCCATGTCGACCACCGCTCGGACCACCGCGAAGTCCTGCTGGTCGACGCACACGCCGGAGATGAATCGGCCGTCGAGCTTAACGATCTGCGCGGGCAGCTCCTTCAGCCGGGCCAGCGAAGAGTATCCGGTACCGAAGTCATCGACCGCGAATCGCGCCCCGCGCTCGACCAGTTCAGCCATCGCCTCGCGAGTGGCGCCCGGCAGGTCGACGAAAGCAGTTTCCACTAATTCCAGCACCAACCGGTCCCAGGGCAGCTCGCTCTCGGCCACCGCGGTAGCAACAGTCGCCACGAAGTTTGAGTCACCGGGATCGGCGAGGTTGACCGCGACAGCAACCGGGCGCCCATCCCACGCCACCCAGTCCCGTGCCTCCCGCAGGGCAGTCCTCAGCACCCACCGGTCGAGCTCACGCATCAGACCGCCCCGCTCGGCCACTGGCAAGAACACGGCCGGGCTGAGCATTCCACGTTCCGGGTGCTCCCAGCGGATCAACGCCTCTGCGGAAAGGATGACGCCGTCCGGATTGACCACCGGCTGATAGTGCAACTGTAGTTCGTCGCGGGCGATCGCCTCCCGAAGCTGACATTCCAGCTCCACCTGCTGATCGGCTGACTCGATCAGCGCCGGGTTGGCCATCGCGAAATGCCCGGCGTCGGTCCGCTTCGCCTCGAACATGGCCGCGTCGGCGAAGCGCATCAAGTCGTGCGCGCTGCGGGTCGAGGCGTCCGGCACAGCCACACCGATCGCCGTCGAAACCCGGATCACTTGGCCACGCAGCGGGGTCGCGGTGCGCAACAACCCCGAGACCGTGGCGACGAGGGAGCTGATGCCGCCCTGGGCGGCGACGTCGGAGCTGATCACCACGAAAACGTCGCCGGACAACCGGCCGGCGGTGCAACCGGGCGGTAACCCGTCCTGCAGCCACCGCGCCAGCGCGACCAGCAGCTCATCGCCAGCGTCATGGCCAAGCGCATCGTTGACCCGCTTGAAGTTGTCGATGTCGCAGAACAGCACCGCGATATCGCGGTCGCCGCAGGCCAGCATCTCGGTCAAAGTGTCTGTGATCGCAGCCCGATTGGGCAGGCCGGTGAGTTCGTCGTGGGTCGCCCGGTAGCTGAGCGCCTCAGCGACCCGGCGCCGGTCGGTGATGTCGGTGAACATCACCAGCAGGAAGCGCTGTCCGTCGTCCTGCACCGATGCCGAGACATTCAGCTCGCAGTACACCGGGTCACCGTCGGCCCGCAGCAGCATCCGCTGCGGCACGGTGTAGGACCCGGCTCCGTGCCGGGTGCGCAGGCTGCGCAACCGGTCCGCGCGATCGTCGGGGTGGGCGAGCGCCTCGGAGCTCATCCCGCGAAGCGTCTCCAGGTCGTAACCGAGCAGTTTGCACAGCGCTTCGTTAGCGTCGACGATCCGGTCGTTGTCATCGAAGATCCCAATGCCGACCGGTGCGATCGCCACCAGGTCAGCGAAGCGCTGGCTGGAACGCATCATTCGGGTCTCAGCAGCACGCTGCTCAGTGACGTCCTGCACGGTGCCGAGCAGGCGCAGAGATCCGGAGGCGTCGGGGACGACGGCACCATGACAGCGGACCGTACGAACCATCCCGTCCGGTCGGAGCACCCGATGCTCGCATTCCACTGGCAGCTGGTCGACGACCAGCTGCCGCCACAGCTCGTCCACCCACTCCCGGTCATCGGGATGGACCAGGGAAAGGAAGGTCGGATAAGTGGTCTGCCGGACAGCCACCCCGTAGAGGTCTTGCATAATGTCCGACCAGACCAGCCGGTCGGAGCCTGGATCCCACTCCCAGGTACCGATCCGGGCCATCCGCTGCGCTTGTGCCAGCCGATGCTGCTCCGCACGCAGCGCCCGCTCCACTGCTCGAGTCGCGGTGACGTCCTGCATGGTGCCCACCAGCCGCAGGACCTCCCCGGTGGTCGAGCGCTCGGCTCGCAGGCGGCACAAGTAGTAACTGTCACCGTGCTCAGGCAGACCGCGGAACTCCAGCTCCAACATGCCCGCATCGCGATCGGAAGCCATCTCATGCACCCGCCGGAGCAGATCGGGCAGATCCTCCGGGTGGATGTGACAAAACGGGTCGGTGGCGTCGATGCAGTGCCCGGCGAACAGCTCCACCAGGCCCGGGCTGTAGATGATCTCATTACTCAGCCAGTCCCAGCTGAAGCTGCCGACCTGAGCGATCCGCTGAGCCTCGAGCAGTCCCGCGTGTTCCTGGGCAAGCTCGCCGACATCCCCGCCGGTACCCACGGCATGAGGGGCCGAGCACAGGTCGGAGACGTCGACTAAGAAGACCATCAGCAGGTCCGTGCCCGGCACGGTCCAGCGCGTCACCCGCACCGGGACCGCACGCCCGTCCGGTCCGATCAGCTCGGCGTCGGTGTCGTTGGCACGGCCACCATCTGGTCGCCTGAGCAGGCGATGCAGCGCGAGACCGGTCAGCGAATCGGGGAACCACCGACCCGCGAGTTGGACCGCCGCCAGGTTGGCCTGTACGACCACGCCACCTTCACAGACCAGCGCGGCCGACTCCGGCAAAGTGATCTGGGACAACGGGGTGTGCGGCGCGGAATACTGCGCGAGTGGAATCGACGCCGACGGGGTTGACGGCAGCGACATCGACCGGCCCGCCCGCAATGCCGCAAGAGATCGCCCCGGCGCCACCCACGACACCTCGGCAGGGTCCAACGACAAGGGTACGAACTCGACCCGTTCAGCGCGCTCGGCCACGGCACCACCTTCCCGTCTCGCCAACCGCGGCAAATGCTCCGGTGCTGGCAACGAGGTGTCACAACCCTGTCGAGTGCACCAACGCGTGAACTGCCGATTGGTTATGCGTCTTGTGCAACCGGCTGTGACAGTTGGTGCACAACTTCCGCCGAAGTGGATCTAGATTGTCACTACATCAGGTGCCTAAAGTCGCTATGCGCCGCCAGACCGCTAGCTAGGGTGGAGGCTCGAGCACCGTGCAGTTCCGCGAGCTGACGATCCCCGGAGTGGTCGAGTTCACTCCGAAGGTCTTCCCCGACGCGCGGGGCCAGTTTGTCGCCCCGTTTCACGAGGGCGCGTTCCTCGACGCCACGGGGCACCGGCTGCATGTGGCGCAGTCCAACCAGAGCATCTCCCGCCGCGGCGTGATCCGCGGGGTGCATTTCTCCGATGTGCCGCCCGGCCAGGCGAAGTACGTGCACTGCTCCCGTGGTGCGCTACTGGACGTCGCGGTCGACGTCCGGGTTGACTCCCCCACCTTCGGCCGCTGGGAGTTGGTGCTGCTGGACACCGAGGCCTCCCGCGCGGTGTACCTTCCCGAGGGCCTCGGGCATGCATTCATCGCGCTGACCGATGACACCGTCATGACGTACCTGTGCTCCACTGGGTACACCCCCGCGGCCGAACACACCGTGCACCCGCTCGATCCGGCCGTAGGTTTGCCCTGGCCCGCCGACCAAGACCTGATCCTCTCCGACAAAGACCGCACAGCCCCCACCCTCGCCGAAGCCGCCGCCGCAGCCATCCTCCCGAGCTGGGCTGCCTGCCAAGCCCGCTACGCCGAGCTTCGCGCCGCCATCGCGCATTCAGCGGGCTAACCAGGGCTATACGGGTGCTTGTCACCCCGCTGAACCCCCTGAATGCGGGGATGGGGAGTTAGTCGGGCCAAGACGACAGCGACTGGAGTTGCGGTCCCTAACTGGCGGGAGTCGGTGGACGCGGCGGGGTTGTCGCCGAGGACCCACCAGCCGTCGCCGTGGCGGCCTATCGCGCGCTTGACCGACCACTGGCCGGGGCGCTGCGGCCACTGGACGAGGATCACCGCACCAGGGCGTGGTCGGGCTCGCAGCCTCACCAGCAGCACGTCACCATCGGACAGCGTGGGGGACATCGAGGGCCCGCGCACCACAGCACACCGCCACGGCCACCCGGCGAGGTGGCGACCCATCCGCACGAAAGATCACCATCCGGGATGCTCGGCACTCCAGGCGCGAGTAAGATCGCGTGACGTCAAAACATCACATTGTCAGGGAGGAACGATGCGACTGCTGTCGCGCATTCTGCACCGCCCCCGCATGGAGGTTACTGCGCACTGTGACCTCCCATGCGGCGTATATGACCCGGCGCAGGCCCGGATCGAAGCGGAGTCGGTGAAGGGGATCCAGGAGAAGTATCAGTCCAACGAGGACCCGGAGTTCCGCACGCGCGCCATCGAGATCAAGGAACAGCGCAGCGACCTGGTCAAGCACCATCTCTGGGTGCTGTGGACCGACTACTTCAAGCCGCCGCACTTCGAGAAGTACCCACAGCTGCACGAGCTGTTCAACAAGGCCACCAAGGCTGCGGGTGCCTCGGGCACCAAGGGCTCGACCGATCCCAAAACCGGCCAAGAGCTGCTGGACTACATCGCAGAAATCGACAAGATCTTCTGGGAGACCAAGCAGGCCGCCTGATTGCGGCCCGGACAACGATGCTGGCCAGCGGAATACGTGTCGCTGGTCAGCAT
Source organism: Pseudonocardiales bacterium (assembly GCA_025465385.1). Classification (GTDB taxonomy): domain Bacteria; phylum Actinomycetota; class Actinomycetes; order Mycobacteriales; family Pseudonocardiaceae. Next base: position 2,179 of record JAODNG010000440.1, on the reverse strand, counting down.
CGCGTCACGCCGGTGAACAGTAGTATCGGTTACACCGTGGACGCAGCCGAGCACTTCATCGCCTTATTGGCCGGGCGCGGGCCTGGGCCCGAGCTGGACATCGGCGCGCTCGCGATCGCCGCCGGTGCTGATCCCGACCTCGATGCCGGCACCTGGCTGCGCGAACTGGATCGGCTCGCCAAGGGCGTCGATTCACTCGAAACGCTCATCCACCGGTTATTCGTCGAAGAGGCCTTCGCAGGCAACACCACGAATTACTACGATCCTCGCAACTCTCTGCTACATCAGGTGCTCGACCGCAAGCTCGGGATCCCGATTACGTTGTCGGTTGTCTGCCTCGAAGTAGGACGCCGTGCCGGAGTGTCACTAGAGGGCGTGAGCATGCCTGGTCATTTCCTCGTCCGGCCGATGGCTACCGACCACTACCTCGACGCCTTTGATGGCGGCGCGCTGCTCGACCTGCCCAGTTGTGAGGCACTGTTTCGCACCGCCAACCAGGCCGGCCCCCACGTCCCGTTCGGGCGGCACCTTCTGACTGCGGCGCCCCGGAGAGCGATTTTCGCACGCATCCTGGAGAACCTGCGGACGGTCTACCGAGGCCTGGGACGCGCCGCCGACCTCGAATGGGTGCTGCGGATGCGCTTGGCGCTGCCCGGGGTGGGAGCCCAAGAGCTCCTCGAGCTGGGCCAGACGCTCGGCCGGCAGGGCCGCTTCCTCGACGGCGCCAAGTTCCTCGAATCGCAGATCGCCAAGTTCCCGCAGCACGCAGAGCTTCTCGAATCCACTGCACGCGGCCTGCGAGCGCAGCTCAACTGAACTCGCGACGTCTGCCGGCGGCCCAGCGCAGTGCAGGCGGGCAGAACAGCAGCACCAGCACGCCAACGCAGAAGGCCGCAGCCGCCACTCCATAGGCAAGCTGGGCTGACGGGCCCGCGGCGTACCAGCAGACACCGAGCAAGAGAAGCTGGGCGACGACAGCCGGACTTCGAGCACCGTGACGACCCCGCACCAGATTCACACCGACGATGAGTAACAGGATCCCGAAGCCGGCCAGCCAAGCGGCGGTGGCCGCAACCGGCACCGGACCGCTGGTTGCGCGCATCGCCGCGACGAGCAACCAGGCCGCAAACACGACACCCGCTGAACCCTGTAGGCCCACCAGCACGCCAGCCAGGCGTACCGGACGAGGTGCGGCGGTGTTCATGCCGCCCCACCGGGGACGACTACTTCAGCGATCACCACTGCAGATTAACCACCACCTCGGCGCTGTCCCCACGGTGTTGCGGCCACCGTGGGCTCAACACCGTGGCCGCAACTGTCAAGGGACACGCCGACCCGGCGCGAAAACTGGCCCGAAACGTTCTGGCGGCCGTCGTCGTTAAGACGATAGGGCTAGCTGCTGAGTAGCCCACCAGCCTGCGGGTTGATGGGTTCCTCGGGCTCATCGCGATGATCGTATCGCGGTGAGCGCGCGGAAGTGGGCAGTGTGATCAAGCAGCCGTGGCGCACAGCTACGCCCGAATGGCGCTTCTGAATCGGTTTCACATGCGGTTAACAGTTCAGCTGGCTAGCACCCTGTTGGGTGAACCGACGAACTGGTCCCGTCGATAGCCCTTGACATCGCGGGTGATTGTGAAATCATTCACAAGCCAATGAGGACTAACGACGGCGCTGGGACACCGGAGTTCGCCAGCGCGATCGACGAGGAGCAAGCACCATGGACTGGCGCCACCGCGCGGCCTGCCGAGACGAGGACCCCGAGCTGTTCTTCCCCGTGGGAACCAGCGGCCCCGCTCTATTGCAGATCACCGAGGCGAAGGCCGTCTGCCGTCGCTGCCCGGTTAATGCTGAGTGCCTTAGTTGGGCACTTACATCCGGGCAGGATGCCGGCGTGTGGGGCGGTATGAGCGAGGACGAGCGACGCGCCGTGAAGCGGCGCAACGCTCGTACCGGGGCCCGTAACGGCGTCTGATCCGCATCATGTAGTAGGAACCACGAGAAGCTGGCCCGGCGCCTTTGTTAGGCGCCGGGCCAGCTTCTCGTTGACGATGGTGCTTAACCTGACGATGGTGCTTAACCTCATTTTCACATGACGCGCGCGGTTAACGCGGCGCGCGAACTGAAACACTCGGCTGGAGACGCCGTTACGTTAGGTCACTCCACTACGGCGATCAGGTCG
>JAODNG010000388.1 GCA_025465385.1 Pseudonocardiales bacterium | reverse complement strand
GCAGTAAACGTCCGCCGACGGGCCCGCTCAGGGACCTCCGGGTCGGGACGTTCCGTTTCCAGCAACCAGGCGCCCGCCCAAGATCTGCGATCCCGGGCGCTCGGTCGAGCCTGGGCACGGTCATTGTCACGTCGGGGAGTCTCCATCCCCGCCCTTGGGTCACTAATTGTCAGGGGGCGGGTGCCTCACCCTGGTTGGCAGAGAGGGCGAGTGGGGACTTGCACACTAACCACACGGCTTCGAACCGATAGACCGTGACGTGATCGACGGTGATGCCGCGTTCGGCCGACCGCTCCTCAACGTCGCGATAGGACCGTGATCGCGAATGCTGACCGAGGCCGGTGCCGTGCCGACAGGAGCATGGACCGATCCTCCGTTGGAATGACAATCCGTTCCACCCGACGACGTCGCCATTCACGCCTCCCGGGCTGGTAGTGCCACTACTAGTGGCAGTGCCGTCTTCGCCCCAGGTCATCCGGAATGGATCGTTGGTGGTGGGAACGACCACACCCCCGGGTCGAGTAAGCCGATACATCAATCGACGGTGGGGGCTGGAATACCTAGAGGCTTCCCACGCCGATCGGCTCCGCGTGGGCTGGCGAAAGTGAGATCACCGTGCCCGAATACGACCTCCTCATCGGCGGCGGGCATGTCGTGGCTCTCGACCCCGAGAGCGGCGACCTTCCGCGGGGCGAGGTGCTCATCCGCGACGGCAAGATCGCCGTTGTCGGCGCCGACTTCGCGTCACATGCGCGGTTGCTCGGGTGGTGGGCGCCCGTGCGGCCTCAGGGACTCAAGCGTGCGGCTGTTGGCGCGCTCACTGTCAGCGTCTGTCAGTAAGGAGGCATCTCCGCTATGAACGAATCAATTCTGGACCTCCCGTTTGATGTGCAGCCGGATCCCGAGGCGTTCATCCAGGCTGCGATGCAGTGGCACTTTGACCCCGCGACGGGCTCGCCGTACTGGCTGCGGCGGGCGACGATGCTGGATTTCGACCCGCGCAGGGACGTCAAGAGCATCGAGGACTTGGCATTGTTCCCCAACATCGTCAATGAGTTGCGCGACGTGCGGGTGCAGGATCTGATCCCGCAGGGCTACGGGCCAAATCCCGACATTGTGGGTGTCTATGAGAGCGGCGGCACCACCGGCGCCCCCAAGCGGGTGGTGTTCCTGCGCGACTGGTGGGAGCGGGCCATCGCGGGGATGAGCAGTGAGCTGGATGCGCACGGCGTGCCGCGCCACGTCAACTGGCTCAGCGTGCTGCCCTCCGGTCCGCATATGGTGGGCGCGATCTCCGCGGCGCAGGCCAGGCGACGCGGTGGTCTGGTGTTCACCGTTGACTTGGACCCGCGCTGGGTGAAAAAGCTCATCGCCGCCGGCAAGGCCGACGAGGCCGCCGCCTACGCCGAGCATCTGGTCGAGCAGACCGGGTTCCTCCTGCGCTCGCAGGACATTGATGTCCTCATCACCACGCCACCACTGCTCGAACGCATCGCCCGCCACGACGACCTCGTCGAGCTGATCAACCAGAAGGTGTCGGCAATCCAGACTGGCGGGGCGCACATGGACGCCGACACCCGCGATCTGTTCCACACCGAGGTCTTCCCCGACGTGACACTCATCAATATCTATGGCTCCACGATGATCCTGGGCGGCTGCGCGGAACGCCCCGGCGGAAAGGACGGGCCCTGCGTGTTCGACCCGCCCTCCCCGTTCATCAGCTTCGCCGTCATCGACCCGGACACTGGCCGGCGGGTGACCTACGGCCAGCGCGGCCAGGTGGTGATGAACCACGTCAGCAAGGCCATCCTGCTGCCCAACAACCTCGAGCGCGACCTGGCCACTCGGATCGAACCACCGACGGGTCAGGTCGGCGATTCGGTGGCCGACGTGACTCCGGTCGCGATGTTCGACAACGAAACCGTGATCGAAGGGGTGTACTGATGACCGAGCCGGTCTTGGTTGACGCGTTGGGTCCCGCCGGTGCCTACCGGGCACGCAAGCGGCAACCGGTCTTGGATGTGGTGGGCAACCCGGTCGCCGAGCTGAGCCTGGTGCCATCCCTATTCGTCACCCGCACGATGTCCGCGCTCCGTAAGGCACAGAGCCTGCCGCTGGAGCAGCGTCTGACCGCGCTGACCGACGCGGGTGATCGCTTCGCCTGCGGGACGATCAACGGCGTGTCCCCAACCGACTACCAGTACACAGTCAGCCGCATGGGCATCCCCGTTGTCACCGTGCGCGCGGCCATCGACATGATCCGCCGCAGTGCCACCGGCGCCTACCTCAGCGCTCAACACGCCCGGCCGGTGGGCGCGGTCAACGACTGGCGCGACCCGCTGACCCGCGCCGGCCGGGCGGTGTGGATTCGCCGCGGCAACGTGTTCGCCGTGCACGCGGCCGGCAACCATCCCGGTGTGCACTCTCTGTGGCTGGAGGCGCTCGCGCTTGGTTACCGAGTGGCTGTGCGGCCCTCCCGGCGGGAGCCATTCACCCCGCACCGGCTGGTCTCGGCGCTACGCGAATCCGGGTTCGGCGACGACCAGGTGGTTCTGCTGCCCACCGATCAC
>JAODNG010000375.1 GCA_025465385.1 Pseudonocardiales bacterium | reverse complement strand
CGACCACCACCAGCTCCGGTGCCTGCTCGCGGACCAACGCCAGCAACTGCGGCCCATCACCGGCCTGACCCACCACCGCAAAACCCGACCGCTCCAACAAACTGGCCAGACCCTCCCGCAACAACACGTCATCTTCGGCCAGAACCACCCGCAACCCGCTCAGCGCCACGACGTCACCATCACGACCAGAACCAGGCTGCCCGGCTTCCCCGTCGATCGCCATAACCCGCATTATCGCCCACACCACCCAGTGTCGCGCTGTGCTGCCCCCAAAGCGTGCTGACAGACAGCGCGAATTCCAGGCAGCCAGAACTGAAAAACGGTGCTGGCCGGGCAGACACCCGACCGTCGGATTGCGCAGCCTTACCCATGGACGACGACGTGCCGTATCACACGGCGCCGGGCCGCTGAGGAGGGCGACATGACGCAACTGGCACCGGGCGACGTTCCGGAGAGTGCCACCGCTGGCACCGCTCGGGGACTTGAGGACCATCGCCACGACCTGCCGCACGACGCCGAACGATTCAGTGTAGGTCTCGAAGACGACCGTAAGTTGCAACGCGCAAAGCTCATCGCCGGTGTGCTGTCGGAGTTGGTCCTCGTCGGCATGCTGATTACCTCGCTTCAGGAACCCGGCCGCGAAGCGACTGTCCTGCTCGCCGCAGTTGTGGTTGGGCTTGGCATGGTAATGGGCGTTCACCTGGCGCGTTACCGAACTGACGGGCAACCGCGCACTCACTCATGAACTACCCGGGGTCGTGGGGCGAGTGGCTGTGCTCAGCCGGCGCGTCGGGTGAGCCGCCCATCATGCGTAGCATGGCGATTCCGCCGGTGCGCACGAAACGAATGACAAGCATGGTCGCAAGGATCAAGAAGGCGACATTGAGCCAGGTGGTGTAGTTCCATGTGACGCCTGCTTCTATCACCCTCGCCGACCGCTGAGTAGGGGTCAGTCCAGTGGCCCCAAAGAAGAGCTCTACAAAATAGCCGGCCGCGACCATGGCGGTGAAGAAAGTGCCCAGCAGCACCAGCGCCATCCGGGCTCCGTAGTACTTCCGGTAGATGTTAAGGATCGGGAGGATCAGCAGGTCTGCATAGATGAAGGCGATCACGCCGCCGAAGCTGATCCCGCCGTTCCACAACACGGCGGCCAGGGGCACGTTGCCGATCGAGCAGACGAAGCTGACGATCGCCACGATTGGACCCACGATCGGTCCCCACAGTGTAGACAGCACAGGGTGATTCGTGAGGAAGAAACTCTGCCAGAAACTCTCGGGCACCCAAGCGCCGATCGCTCCGGCGATCAAGAGACCCAGCACCAGGTCGCGCAGGATCGCAGCCCATTCCATGATGAACACGTGCGCCACGGCGGTGAAACCGTCAGCTGAGAACAACCGCTGCCAGAACGAGCCCTTGGTCTGGATGGACATGTCCATAGCAGCGTGGCCCTCCATGGAGCCTGCTAGGCCCTTGTCGGCCTGCTCGCGGGCCTTCTCTATCAGTTGTTGGCGGACGAACAGCCGAAACAGCACGGCGACTAGCACGATGATGATGGGGCCGCCCAGAAACTCGGCCGCGGTGAACTGCCAACCCATCAGCAGAGCCAGGAGCACGCCCAGTTCAATCACCAGGTTGGTGGAGCCGATCTCGAATGCCATCGCCGCGACGAAGTTCGCGCCCTTACGGAACAACGACCGCGCCAACGCTACCGCCGCGTAGGAACACGAGGAGACGCCGCTCCCAGCGCGGCGGCTGTCACGAGTGTCCGGGGACGGTCGTCACCGAGTAGGCGCACGATCGTCGACTTGGGCACCACCGCCTGCACTACCGCGGATAGCGCGAACCCGAGGATCAACGCCCACAGGATCTCCCAAGTCATGGAGCCCGCCAAAGCCAACGCATGGCCGACCGCCCTCATGGCGGCCACCTCCCTATACCCGTGGCGGGGTATTGCTCAGGGGAACTCCGGCACCCACGATCACGGTAGTCACGTAACCCGCACATCTCAGCGTGTTCGCAGGTCAGCGCTTATCGCTTCGGTCGTCTCGCGCCTGCGATGGCGCAGCACCACATGCCGGACGATCAAGACAATGATGAACGCGGCCAACGCGGCGAGGGTATAGCTCTGGTAGCGGTTGGTCTGGTCATAGATCGCGGCAATGTGAGCGCCTGCCAGGCTGCCGAGGCTCGCCCAGATCCCGACCCACAACACGGCACCGACAACGTTGAACGCGAGGAACCGCCGCCAGCGCATCCCCGTGATGCCGGCGATGATTCCGTTGGCCTGCCGCAGGCCCTCGACGAACCGCGCGATGGTCACGACCTTGCCACCGTGTCGACCGAAAAACCGCTCGGCGGTATCCAATCGCTGTGGGGTGATCAGCAGATAGCGGCCGAATCGCTCCACCAACCGTCGCCCGCCGAAACGGCCGATGGCATAGCCGATGTTGTCACCGATCACTGCTGCGGCGACCGCGATGAGCGCCAGGACGATAATGTTGAGCTGCCCGGCCCCGGCATAGACTGCGGCCGCGATCAACACGGTTTCACCCGGGACCGGTACCCCGAAGTCCTCTAGCGCGATCAGCCCGGCGACCGCCAGGTAGCCGTAGTGGTTCAGCAGCGGCGCCAGAGCACCCAGCGCCCCAGGCAACGGCGGCGGGGTGCTCATGACCTCAGGTTGCCATCTGGTTGTCCGCGCCGCGTCTTCTTACCTGTCGCTGAGCATGCCGTGCGGGTCGAGGACGAACTTCTTCGGAACGCCGGAGTCGAACTCCGCGTAGCCGTCGGGGGCGGCGTCTAGGGAGATGACCGTGGCATTGACGTTGCGGGCAATCTGTACCCGGTCGTGCAGGATCGCCATCATCAGCTCCCGGTTGTAGCGCAGCACCGGGCATTGCCCGGTGGCGAAGGAGTTCGACTTCGCCCAGCCCAAGCCCAACCGCAGCGACAGTGATCCAACCCGGGCGTTGGGGTCGCTGGCCCCGGGGTCCTCGGTCACGTACAACCCAGGGATGCCGATCCCCCCGCCGGCGCGGGTGATCTCCATCGCCGCGTTGAGTACGGTCGCCGGAGCCTCCTGCTGCCCGTCTTTGGTGTGACCCTTGGCTTCGAAGCCGACACAGTCGACCGCGGCGTCCACCTCAGGCACCCCGAGGATCTGGTCGCTCTGGTCAGGCAGCGGCCCGGCCGCGAGGTCGACTG
>JAODNG010000355.1 GCA_025465385.1 Pseudonocardiales bacterium | reverse complement strand
TGGTCAATGCGGCCGCGCCATAACCCGGGGCCGGCGCGCATCCTCACTTCAGCTCGGGGCGGACGCGCTGGGAGCTCGGGACGCTGAGCGCAGCGGCCAGCAGAGCGCTCGACTACGGCGCGGGACTGTGGAACGCCTCGGTACCGAGAGCGAGCGCGACAGTGCCCAGGCCGCCGTGAGCGTTGAGGTAGCTCAGCTCTCGGGACATGTCCCCGATGCCATTGCTGCCGGCCAGCGGCGCCAACGCCAGCGACGTCAGCACACCCAGCGCCTTGCCATCGTTGGTCAGCACGGCGCTGCCCGAATCGCCGGGGACGCCGGGCGTCAGCGTGTAGCAGGTGTGTGACCAGCCCCCGCCCTCGTCGCCGAGGCTGAATCCCACCTTCGGGGACAGCGCGGAGATGCCACCGCGTAGTGGCGAGTTACCGTAGGTCAGAATCCGATCACCAACGGCGATCGCGGTGGTGGAGATACCGGTCGGTCCACCGAAGAACGGCACGGTGGGGTTGACCTTGCCCCGATCGGCCGGGTCGATCTTGACGAGTGCCAGGTCATTGAAGCTGCAGGTATTGGCGTCCTTCTCACCGTTCTTCGCCATGGTGATCCACGAGCTGTATACCAGCGTGCCCGGCTTGCTGGCCCCGCCGATCTTGACCGGCGTGCCCAGCGGCATGGTGGCCGAGGTGCAGCCGCTGGTCTCGGTCGGCGCCCCCGTGCCGGCGCAGTGCGCCGCCTGTCCGATGAACTCGTCGGTGGCGTTGTAGAAGATGAAGTTGGCGGTGCACTCACCTTTCCCGGTGATGGTGTTCACCCCGGGATGGATGGGCGCCTGCGCTGCGGGTGCCCAGACCGGCCCGGCGGCTGCGGCGGTACCGGGAACCAGGACAGCGACCGACACCACCGCCGCGACAGTGGCCAACGCCGTGGCTGCGCTCGTCACAACAGTGCGGACCACGCGGCGGGGGCGTTTCACGATGCGGTGGTGCATGCGAGCTTTTCCTCCTGTATGACGCTGACTTCAGAATCTGTCACTCTCCGCGTCGGGCACGCCGGCACGCCGGTTGCGCGCGAGTCGCGAGAGCGGGATGAGGGTACACAACGGACGTGCGCGGGCTGCTTGGTGACCCGCCGTCCCGCAGAGAAAGAGATCCTAGATCCTGAGCGCACCTGCAACCCGCGGGAGCACGCTATCTCCTGACCGGGCGCAGCCCGGGGATGATCAGCGGTACCTGCTGGCGGTACTGGTCATAGACCCCCCCGAGGGTGCGGTCGAGCAACCGTTCCTCGGCGCGGATCTTCAATCCGACCAGCAGCACCCCCAATCCGAAGAAGGCCACCCACCGGCCCAGCCCATCGATCGCAGCGGTGCCGGCCAGCATGCCGAGCAGGCCGGTGTAGATCGGGTGCCGCGTGACGCCGTATGGCCCATCAGTGCGCAGCGCGTGATCGTTCTTGACCACGGCCGAGGATGTCCACATCGTGCCGAGTGCCCATCGAGCCCACAGGGTGAAGGCGGTGGAGACGACGAGGACTGCAACGCCGAGCACAACGAGCCACCTGGCGTCCACCGTGATCGAACGCCACCACCGCGCGGGCACGAGCCAGCCGAGCACCAGGACGGCGGCGGGTCCGATGAACCACGGCGACACCGAGACCGACCGCTCCCGCACGGCCGGTGCTCGACGAGAGTTGTAGATCGCCCCGGCCAGCCAGACCAGCGCGAACAATGCCCAGCAGACCGTGACGGTCAGGGCTGGCAGCCAGTGCCACGCAGGCATGCGTAAAGCCTCCTCTTCGCGCCGCGACGCGCCAAGCGTCGCAATGGCGCTGGCGTCCGCAGTAAACCCCTTGTGCGCGACGTCGAGAGCGGGTTACGTCTTGAGGAATGAACCTGCGAGAGGCGGTTCGGATAGCGCTTCGCGGATTGCGCGCCCACCGGCTACGCTCCGTGCTGACGATGCTCGGCATCATCATCGGAGTCGCGGCGGTGATTTTTCTGGTCGCCATCGGGAATGGCGTGCAGACCTCGGTCAACGCAAAGATCCAACCGCTGGCCAACCTGATCACCATCGTGCCCTCGACCGGCAACGTCCCCGGCGGCGGCCCGCCCAAGGACTTGATCGACGACGACGTCACGGCGCTGCGAAAGCAAGTACCCGACGCCGCCGCCGTCATCCCAGCCGCTACTGGTCAAGCCCTGGCCGAGACTGACACCACCCAATTCCGCGCGTCTGTGATCGGCTCCACCGATCGCTGGCTGGATGTGAGCAATCGGGATCTTCAGGTGGGGTCGTTCTTCGACGAGGCCCAGGTTCGTTCCGTCGCCAGGGTGGTGGTCCTCGGATCTACCGTCGCGAGCACTCTGTTCGGTGATGCCGGGGCCGCGCTAGGTCAGACAGTGCGGGTCAACCACCAGATATTCAGGGTCCTCGGCGTGATGCAATCAGTCGGGGAGCCGGGCGACAACGATGTCGTGATGCCGCTGGACACCGCGCGCCGCTACATCTTCGGCGGCGGCGACAAGCTCAACCAGATCATCGTGCAAGCCAGCCAAGCGGCCGCCGTGCCCACTGCCGAGAACGACGTGATTCGCACTCTCAGCGACCGGCACCGAATCCAAGACCCCGCAAAGCGGGACTTCGAGGTGCAATCGCTGCGCAGCCGGCTGGATACCTTCAACCAGATCCTCCAGCTTCTCACCCTGTTCACCGCGTCCGTCGCGGCGATCTCGCTTTTTGTCGGCGCCATCGGCGTCTTGAACATCATGTTGGTCTCGGTTACCGAGCGAACCCGCGAGATCGGTATCCGCAAAGCGATCGGAGCCACCCGCCGGGCGATCCTTCAACAGTTCCTCATCGAGTCCATCGTGCTGGCCGGTCTTGGTGGGATCATTGGGGTCGGCGTCGGGGTCGGGCTGTCTGTGCTCGGTGCCGCCATCGCGCCGTCCTTCGGCGCCACCGTCGGCACCTTCGCCCCCGCTGTGTCGATTCCCTCGGTGGTGCTGTCGTTCGGGATCAGCCTCGCGATTGGACTCGTCGCCGGCGGTTATCCGGCCAACCGCGCCGCCCGGCTACGGCCTGTCGAAGCTCTCCGATACGAGTAGCCGCTGAGCAGCTGTGGTGATCACCCGTTGTGTGCCTTAGACGGCACGTTCCCATCTGACGGGTACTCGCCGACGCCCTTGTCGCCGACCGTATTGACACCGGATTATCCCCGGGACTGATGTTGCCCTGCCGGGTCGAGTCTGCGGCGATCCCTTCGGCCTGCCAGATCCTCGTGCAGGGTCGGCGTTCCCGGCAGCGTGCGGGTTGCACAGTAAACAACGCACTAGGAGGGCTCATGGCGAAGGAACTTCAGGGCATGAGGGTGGCGATCCTGGCGGCTGACGGGGTCGAACGAGTTGAGCTCGAACAGCCGCGTGGCGCGCTGTACGGCGCAGGCGCGACCAGCGATCTGCTGTCCATCCATCCTGGGGAGATCGAGGCCCGACAGTTCGACATGGTGTCCGCCAAAGCGGTCGACTTCGTGAAGGCCTTCGTGGCGACAGGTAGGCCGATCGCTTCGGTGTGTCACGGCCCGTGGACGCTGCTGGAGGCCGACGCGGTTCGAGGCCGCCGGCTCACGTCCTGGCCGAGCCTGCGGAGCGAGTTG
>JAODNG010000342.1 GCA_025465385.1 Pseudonocardiales bacterium | reverse complement strand
GCCGACGCGTTGGCGCGATTGCAACACAGCATTGCACTCACCGCTAACGGCGGTCCGACGTACTTGTTGGCCGCGGGTTTCCTGCCACAACATCCCGTCGAGCTACAGATCGACGGCAACCACATTGCCACCATCACCGCCAACACCCTGGGATCAGTCTCCTACGCCGTCGATCCGGCGCAGGTGAAACTGCCCCGCGGCGCCCACACGCTCACCCTGAAGAGCATGTTGTTGACGGCGACGGCGAACTTCCAGTCGAGCTGATCCGGTCGTACCTGGCGACGGCCAAGAGCCCCGTCGCCATCACACCGCGACGTGTCGGACGGAACGTCCCACCCGGCGAACGACCCCACGAGCGACCCCGCCAATCCTGCCCTGCCAAGTCCCAGATCGGCGTTCGGCAACCACGAATCCAACGCCGATCATCGAAATGATCACTTCGGTGGTCTCTTTCGGCCGGTCAGCTCCCGCTTGGCGGCAGCGTGGAGACGTCGTCGACATACACACAGTGGCCCCACGCATAGGGATGACGCTGCCCACAACGCTGCACTCATCCCTAAACCAAGCTACGTCGGCGCGCTACTGAAGATGTCTTTTAGCTGCGCAAACGCTTTGAAATAGGCGGTCTTGTTCACGGCAGAAATTTCCCTAGGTGTTGGGTCAGGTAATATCGAACGACACAACATGTCAATCGCTGGATGAGTCGCGATCACGCCGGACCGATACCACCAACGGGATGGCGGCACCAGCGTGTCGTATCTCCGGAGCAGTAACCGGAACATGCGACTGCTCGACGGTGCGCCGGTTCGGTAGCGATTCACGTAACGCTTCACCGGTCCCCATCGATTCTCTGTCGACGTTCATGGTGCTAGCGACCGGGGGAGCATGAGTTGTTGAACCGAAAGCCTGATGCGTTTCACCTGACCAGCCCGCGCGCGATCTCGTCGGTCGGGCCGACAGCGACACGGGGGTTGGCGCTGGGTCGCGCCCTGGATTTGACCGTAGCGATCGTTGCGTTGACCGTGCTCGCGGTACCGATGGTGATCATCGGTCTGGTGATCCGGTTGACCAGCAAGGGTCCCGCGCTGTTCGCACAGCAGCGGATTGGTTACCGCGGCCAGACCTTCACCATGTACAAGTTCCGCACCATGCGCACCGGGGTCGGGGACGAGCCGCTGCGCGAGCTGATCGCCGCCGAGCTTCGCGGCGAGGACACCTCGGTCAACGGCAGCCACAAGCTCAACGCCGACTCCCGGGTGACCTCGATCGGGGCGTTCCTGCGCAGGACCAGCCTCGACGAGCTGCCTCAGCTACTCAATGTGCTGCTCGCCGACATGTCGCTGGTCGGTCCCCGGCCGTGCCTGGAGTGGGAAGCCAGGATGTTTCCCTCGCAGTTCCAGCCGCGGTTCTCCGTACGCCCGGGGATCACTGGGCTGTGGCAGGTCAGCGGTCGCTCCACGGTGAGCACCTTGGAGATGCTGCACCTCGACCTGACCTACGTACGCACCCGCAACGCGTTCAGCGACCTATCCATCCTGCTACGCACCGTGCCCTCGTTGCTGCGCGATCGCAGCGCCCGCTGACCAACGGCCAGCCGCCGGGCGCCGATCGGTACGGCACGCAAGCCGTGCAGCACGGCGACCGCTACTCCCTCCCAGGGTTGTTGTAACGCTTCGAAGTCAGATGACGACACAACGTACCGAGAGCCCCAGTCCAGGACCCCCGACCCTGTGCTGGGGCTCTCTTCTGCAGTCATCCGCGACCTCATCGGCAACCTCGATCGAGGCCACGGGTCCGGGGCGGGCACGGTTCAGGAGGAGCAGCTTGGTCCCCAAGGGCGTCTCTGCTCGATCACCGATCCAACCCGGGCACCGCTCCGCTGCTAAAACTTGACGTGCCCTCGATGGTTCATGCCCCGCTGCCAGTGGCTCGGGTCAGTGCGGTGGTGACGGCGTCGCGGACGATGGCGTCGGTGGGAAGCGGTGTGCCGGTCTGCTCGGCGAGCTCCCGTAGCGAGGTCATGGTGACGTCAGGCAGGCCGCAGACGGTGAACTGTTCGAACGCGTGCAGGTCGGGATCGATGTTCAGGGCGAAGCCGTGGCTAGTGATTCCGCCCCGGATGCGCATTCCGATGGAAGCGACCTTGCGGAGATCCGCAGTCCAGACGCCGACGAGGCTGGATGAGCCAGGAGCAGTATCGCGCCGTTGGGTGCTGAAGCCGAGCAGCCGCAGCGCGCGGACCAGGCCGTGTTCGAGCCAGCGTACGACATCGGCGGCACCTTGGTCGCGGATGTCCATGATCAGATATCCCACGAGTTGGCCGGGGCCGTGGTAGGTCGCATACCCTCCACGGTCGACCGCGACCAGCGGTATCTCATGGCGGCCGCGGCGCAGGTCGGTGGGATCGGTGCGCTGCCCGTAGGTAATGACGGGTGGATGGCTGAGCAGGAACAGCCGGTCGCCAACTGTTCCCGCGCGCCGCTGCGCGGTCCAACCGGCCATGGCGTCGATCGCGTCGAGGTAGTCGATCTCACCGAGATCCACGCGCTGCAGCGTCCGTTCGGCCGTGGCCATACCTACCTCCGTGTGCTCCCGCTTTCTTAGTAACAAGAGGCAGGGTAGGCCGCCGAAGCGGGCGATTGGTTCGTCGTCTCCGGTCCAGGACTCCCACGCGTCCGGAGCAGGGGCCGACGACATTTGCCGGTACTGGTTGACAGGACGTCCTGAATTAGGTGAGGCTTCCTTTAGAACATTCATCCTTGTGGGTGCATTACGGCCACCCGTCCCAGGTGAGGAGCTCGCCGCATGTCGATGATCCGCGTCCGGACGGTACCGCTGGCCGTGCTGGCCGCTCTGCTAGTAGCCGGCGGATGCGGCGGCGCGTCGCCGGCACAGGACACCGCAGCGCAGACGATCACGGTGTACAGCGGGCAGCATGAGCAGACCGCGCAGATGTTGGTGGCCGGATTCACGGCGGCGACCGGGATCAAGGTGGAGCTGCGCTCGGGCGATGAGGCGGAACTGGCGAACCAGCTCCTGCAGGAAGGGACCGCTTCCCCGGCGGATGTGTTCTACGCGGAGAACTCACCGGCGCTGGAGGCGCTGCGCGAGAAGGACCTGCTGTCCCCGGTCGACGCCGCCACGCTGGCCGCGGTGCCCGCGGCCTACGACTCGCCGCAGGGCCGGTGGGTGGGTGTGTCGGCGCGCAGCGCGGCGCTCGTCTTCAACACCACCGCGACTAGCGAGGCACAGCTGCCGGCCAGCGTGCTGGACATGGCCGGCCCGGCGTGGAAGGGCAAATTCGGCTACGCCCCGACCGAGACCGATTTCCAACCGGTGCTCACCGCTGTCGCCAAGCTCAAAGGTGCCGATGCCGAAAGGCAGTGGCTGGCGGATCTGAAGACCAACGCCAAGGTGTATCCGGACAACGAAACGCTGGTCGCGGCGGTGAACAGCGGGGAGATCGCCACCGGACTGATCGACCACTACTACTGGTACCGGCTGCAGCGTGAGCTCGGCCCGGCCAAGACCACCTCGGCGTTGCACTACTTCGGCCCAGGCGATCCGGGCAGCCTGGTCGACGTCTCCGGCGCCGCGGTGCTGGCGCCGAGCAAGCACGCCGCCGCGGCGCAGAAGTTTCTCGCCTACCTTGTGGGCAAGGATGGCCAGACGATCATCGGCACCTCCGACAGCTACGAGTACCCGCTCGGGTCCGGCGTCACCACCAGCCAGCCACTGCGCCCTCTGGACCAGCTACACCCACCGGCGCTGACCGTCGGGGATCTCGGCGACGGCCGATCCAGCCTCGCGATGCTGCAGCAGGCCGGACTGCTGTGACCCTGCTCGGCCGCCGGGTACCGCTTCCGCTGGTCGGGGCGGGTCTGGTGACCGCTGCGGTGGTGGCGTTACCCGCGGTGTTCGTGCTGGCCGAGGCCGGCGGGGTGGGCTGGACGCAGGCCCGGGCATTGCTGCTGCGCTCCACGGTGGCCCAGCTGCTGGGCAGCACCGCCGCGCTGACCGCGGTCGTGACCGCGTTCACCATCGTCATCGGGGTGGGAGCCGCATGGTGCACCGAACGCACCGATCTGCCCGCTGTTCGGGCGTGGCGGGTGCTGGTGGTGCTGCCGGTCGCGATCCCGGAGTTCGTCAGCGGCTATTCGTGGGTGTCGCTCACCCGTGCCGTATACGGTTTCGGCGGTGCGGTGTTGATCTCCACATTGTCGCTGTATCCGTTGGTGTACCTGCCGGTGGCGGCCATGCTGCGCGGGCGGGATCCAGCCCAGGACCAGGTCGCCCGATCCCTTGGGCTAGGACCGGGAGCGGTGTTCCGGCGGGTCACCTTGCCGCAGATCCGGCCCGCGGTGCTCGGTGGGGCGCTCATTGTGGGATTGCACCTGTTGGGGGAGTACGGGGCATTCGCGATCGTGCGCTACCCGACATTCGCCACCGAGATCTTCACTGAGTACAACCTGGGGTTCGACCCGGGCGCCGCGGCCCTGCTGTCGGTGGTGCTGATCGTGCTGTGCGTGGCGCTGCTCGGCGGTGAGACCCACCTCACGGGTGCTGCCCGGCAGGCCAGGATCGGTGGCGGCGCTGCCCGGCAGGCGACATCCGTGCTGCTGGGTCGGCTCACCGTGCCGGTCGTGGCCGGGTTCGCGACGCTGGCCACGCTCGCGTTGGGGGTACCGATCGGGTCGCTGGGCTACTGGCTGATCCGCGGCGGATCGACCACGCTGCCGCCGGCGTCGATCTGGGCTGCCGCCGGCCACACCCTCACCCTGGGGGTGGCGGCCGCGGCGGCGGCCACGCTGCTGGCGTTGCCGGTGGCGCTGCTCGCGGTGCGCCACCGCGGACGGCTCACGGTCCTGCTCGAGCGCAGCACCTATCTGGCTAGAGCGCTGCCCGGGGTGGTGGTGGCGCTGGCGCTGGTGTTCTTCGCGCTGCACTACTTGCCGATCGTCTACCAGAGCGCCCCGCTGCTGGTACTGGCCTACGCGGTGCTGTTCCTGCCGCTGGCGTTGATCGCCCTGCGCGCCACGTTGACCCAGATCCCCCCGGGACTGGCCGAGATGGGCCGCAGCCTCGGCCGGCCGCCGATCAGCGTCCTGGTCCGGGTCACGTTGCCGCTGCTCGGACCGGGGTTGGCCGCCGCAGCCGCGCTGGTGTTTCTGTCCACCACCACCGAGCTGACCGCGACCCTGTTGCTGCGCCCCACCGGGCTGCAGACCCTGGCTACCCAGTTCTGGGTCTACACCAGTGGCCTGGCGTACGGCGCCGCCGCGCCGTACGCGGCGCTCATGGTCGCGGTGTCCGCGCTGCCGACCTACCTGCTGACCCGCCGCATCGATTCGCTGTCCACTTAGGAGACCGGTGTCATGACCCATCCCGGCATCACCAGGTCGGCCCCGCGCTCCGACGGGCACCCGGCGCCCGACCCACCCGCAGTACCGCCGACGGTGGCGGTGGCGCTGCGCGGGGTGCGCAAGGCTTACGGCGCCCACCCGGTACTCGCTGGTCTGGACCTCGACGTCCCTGCCGGCACCATCACCGCCGTACTCGGCGCGTCGGGGTGCGGCAAGACCACCCTGCTGCGGCTGCTCGCCGGGTTCGAGACCACCGACGCCGGCACCATCGCTCTGCACGGCCGCACCGTCGACGACGGTCATCGCCCGCTGGCCCCCGAACATCGCCGGATCGGCTACGTCCCCCAGGAGGGCGGCCTTTTTCCGCACCTGTCGGTGGCGGCCAATATCGGATTCGGGCTACCCCGCGCGGCGCGACGTCGTCGGGTAGCCGAGCTGCTCGAGCTGGTCGGCTTGCCCGGTCTCGGCGACCGCGCACCCCACGAACTCTCCGGCGGCCAGCAACAACGGGTCGCCCTGGCCCGCGCGCTCGCCCCGGCCCCGCAGCTGGTGCTGCTGGACGAACCGTTCTCCGCGCTCGACGCCGGGCTGCGCGCCCAGCTGCGCACCGACGTCGCCACCGCGCTGCATCGCAGCGGCACCACTGCGGTGCTGGTTACCCACGACCAGGACGAAGCCTTGTCCATGGCCGAGCTCGTCGCGGTCCTGCGCGACGGACAGATCGTGCAGGCCGCCGACCCGGCCACCCTCTACCAGCAACCCGTCGATGCCGAGGTGGCCCGTTTCGTCGGCGAGGCGAACCTGCTGGCGGGCTACGTGCTGGACCGCACCGCGCGTAGCCCGCTGGGCGAGCACCCGCTGCGGTCCGATCCGCCGCGGTTGGATGCCCTGGGGCTTCCGGCGGCGGCACTCATCATGGTCCGACCCGAACAGCTCCAGCTACGACCGGCCACGTCCGGCAACGCGGGAGCTGTCACCGGCAGGGTCCTGCGCCGGGACTACCACGGCCACGACACCACCATCACCCTCGCCGTGCCGGCCAGCGCAACGAGCGCCGCCGAGGAGGTTCACATCCTGGCCCGGACCAGCGGAGCCCACCACCAACCAGGGAACCTGGTCACCATCACCGTGGCCGGCCCCGTCGTCGCGCTACCTGCTGCTGCTCAGCGTGCCGCCACGTGAGCCACATCGGTTAGCTGACGGGCCCGCGTTGGAGCCGCGGCACTGGCCTGGCGACGCCTCGCGCCCCCCGGCGCTTATGGTGGTGGGGACGCCCCCGCCGAAAGGCCAACAGGAGAGCACTGATGACGCAGTGGGACGGTCACGGATTGCCGCCGGTGGCCGCCGAGAGGATGCGGCGCTTCGCTAGCACCGGTCTGCGGACATCGCTGCTGACGGTGCCTGGCGCTGTCGGGGTCCAGTCGGTGGGCTTCGACCCGGTCGGTGAAGTGATGGGCTGCATAGTGCAGCACATCGGTTGGAGTGGTTTCGGCGGCTGCGGCTACTACGGTGGTGTCGGGCTTCTGGGTGGTTTCAGTGGCTTCGGGCTCGGCGGCGGGACCGTCACGTCGTCGGGACGGGCTGGGTTCGTCGGGTTCGGACCTTATGTCGATGCGCTGTACCGCGGTTATGGCACCGCGCTGGCGCGGATGACGGAGGAGGCCGCCGCGATGGGCGCCGACGGCGTGGTGGGCGTACGGCTTTCCGTATCAGATCTCGGCGCCGACAACCGTGAGTTCGTCGCGTTGGGTTCCGCGGTCCGCTCGCGGTCCCGGCACCGTCCGGCGCGGGTGTTCAGTACTGAACTGGCTGGCCAGGACGTCGCTAAGCTGCTACAGGCGGGCTGGGTGCCGTGCGCTATCGCCTACGGGATCTCGGTGGCGATTCGCCATGACGACTGGCGCACGCAACGGCAGTCGTCATGGGGCGCCGGGAACACCGAGGTGTCCGGCTACACCGAACTGGTCGCGCACGTGCGCGCCGACGCGCGGTACCGCTTCGATCAGCAGGCCCGGTCCACTGGGGCCGAGGGAGCAATCGTGTCCTCGATGGGCCTGCAGATCCGGGCGATCGAGCCGGCGGAGAACCACCGTGACCACGTTGCCGAGTCGACGGTGTTCGGCACCGCCCTGGCGAGCTTTCATCGGGGGCCGACCGCCCCGACCCGATCATTGACCATCCTGCCGCTGCGATAGCCGTGGCGAGGATCCCCAAGAATCAAGGAGTTGTGATGACCGCCGATCCCACCGCGTTGGGCATCCCCGAGGACGCGATGCGTCGGCTCGCCGAGATGCGACCGGGGCAGAGCACCAGCCTGTTCACTTCGGATCTATCGGTGAACGAGTTCCTGCTGGTTCGCGAGGCCGGATTTCGCCCCCTCGGGTTGGTGCTCGGCACCAGCATCTACCACGTCGGGTTCCAGGTGGGCCGGTGGAACAGCAACCAGGAACTGACCGTGCTGTCGCAGGCCATGTACCACGCCCGTGAGCTGGCCATGACGCGGATGGAGGCCGAGGCCGATCAGTTGGGGGCGGACGGCATAGTCGGGGTACGGCTGGAGATCGAGTTCAAGGAGTTCGGCTCGGACATCGCCGAGTTCATCGCTGTCGGCACCGCGGTGGCTGCCGACCAGCAGCAGGCCCCGGACGGGCACGTCTGGCGCAATAACAAGGACCAGCCGTTCACGTCAGATCTGTCTGGCCAGGACTTCTGGACGCTGATCCAGGCCGGTTATGCCCCGCTGGGCATGGTGATGGGTTCCTGCGTCTACCACATCGCGCACCAGCGGTTCTGGCAGGCTATCGGCAACGTCGGTCAGAACGTCGAGCTGCCGCAGTTCACCGAAGCGCTCTACGACGCCAGGGAGCTTGCGATGAGCCGGATGCAGGCCGAAGCTGAACAGCTGGCGGCTGAGGGCATCGTAGGCGTGCAGTTGCTCTCGCTCGGTCATCGTTGGGGTGGGCACACCACCGAATTCTTCGCGATCGGCACCGCCGTGCGCCCACTGCGCGCCGACCATGTGATCGCCAAACCGCAGCTCGTCCTGCCGCTGACCGACTCATGACCGGTGGATCGTCATGACGATGGAACCCAGCGGCTTGGGACCGATGGGCGACGTCCAGTTGCTGGCGGCGATGCTGCGCGCCGACCAGGCTGAGGTCGCCACCTACGCCCGGGTGCTGAGCGGGGCGCTGGCTGCGGCGCTGCCCACGGGCATGGTGGAGCTCGGCTATCGCCGCACTGTCGGCGATCGGTTAGCGGGCCGGCCCGGTCACGCGATTCGCGTCGTGGTGCACGGCCAAAATCGTGATCTTGAGCTGCGGGAAGGCAGCGGCGGTCAGATCGAGGCGGAGCTGCATCAGGTGGTGCGCGGCGTGGTGATCAGCCGTCGCAGCATCAGCGTCGACGAATGGCTCCAGGCGCTGGCTGAAGACATTACTCGGGCAGCCGCTCGTGACACCGCCGCGCGTGCGGCGCTAGAGCGGCTGCTCCGGTCCTAGCTTTGATCTATTCAGGTGCTGCGTGTTTCGCGGTGCCGTGTTCCTCAGAGGTAGCTCTGTCGTGTGCCCCAGCCAAGCTTTCCGGCGTGACCTGCGCAGCATCGATCTCGCTGGCTAGTGATGGTGCTGCGGACTTAATGGACTTGAGCGCTTCGGCCATCTCACTCGACCCCGCACTCGCAGCGTCACTCGGCGCGGACACGTCCTCCTGGTCATTATCGATCATGACTTAATCGTAACCGCTCTGGAGGGGCAGCGCACAAGAACCCGGTGATCGTGCCGCAGCGTACCGATATGATGACTGTGTGTAGCATAGTGTGCTACCGGGAACACCCCCGAAAGGCAGATTCGCACCGCCACAACTCACTTTTGACGATCGCGCAAGGTGGCCTGTAGGTCGCCGCTGCTGCGTTGGGTTGCTGAACATGTGCCAAAGATGCAGGAGGGAATGGTGACCGCAGTGCAGGATCAGGCTAATGCCGGGTGGCGGAACGGAAACACCGGCGCTGGACCGAGGTCAGGCCATCACCCGCTGGTCGCGCAACCACATACCGAGGGCGAAGGTCCAGTAGCTGCAGCTGAAGCGGTCGCCGCTCAGATCAGCACCGGGCAGTATGCTCTGGGTCGGCCCGGTAAACCGCTCGACCGGCGATCACCGTTCATCATCGGGATGAGCGCTGCCGCGGGAGTCGCGGTGACAATCGGCGTGGTCGAAATGATCGTCACTGTTCGCGACGTGTTGCTGCTGATCGGGGTGGCCCTATTCGTGGCAATCGGCCTGGAACCTGCGGTGTCCGTGCTGGCTCGGCACAAGTTCCCGCGGTGGACGGCGGTGGCCACCGTGCTGGTGTTGGCGCTGGCGGTGGTGGGCGGGTTCCTCGCCGCAGCGATCCCGCCGCTGGCGCGCCAAGCCGGCCAGTTCGTCACCCAGGCCCCGAGCATGGCATCGCGGCTGCAGAATCACAATTCGCTGCTGGGCCAGCTCGACGAACGTTTCCATTTACAGCAACGCCTGCAGCAGACGTTCAGCGGGGACGCCTCGGGCTTGTTCAACGGCCTGCTCGGCGCGGGCCAAGTCGTCTTCAGCGCCCTGGCCAGCACGCTGATCGTGGTGGTGCTCATCGTGTACTTCGTAGTAGACCTGCCCCGGATCCGCGCGACGCTCTACCGGATGGTGCCGCATTCCCGGCGGCCGCGGGCGATCCTGCTCGGCGACGAAATTTTCGCCAAGGTCGGTGGTTATGTGCTGGGCAATCTGCTGATCTCGCTGATCGCCGGCGCACTCACCTTTATCTTCCTGGCCATCGTGGGGGCTCCATACGCACTGCTGCTGAGCATCTTCGTGGCGATTTTGGACCTGGTCCCGGTGATTGGCTCCACCGTTGCCGGCGTGGTGGTATGCCTGGTGGCGCTGAGCGTGTCACTTCCCGTCTGCCTGGGGACCATCGGATTTTTCGTGGTCTACCGCCTGGTCGAGGACTACCTGCTGGTTCCTAGGATCATCGGCCGCGTAGTCAAGGTGCCAGCCCTGGTGACTGTCGTGGCCGTCCTGGTCGGTGGCGCCCTGTTGGGAATCGTCGGTGCCCTGGTCGCCATCCCCGCTGCCGCGGCCGTGCTCCTGTTGACCCGCGAAGTGCTCTTTCCGCGTCTCGACCACGCCTGAGACGAAAAATCGGAGGCTGTGAGCACCAACAGCCTCCGATTTCGACTCTTTCCCGCAGGTGGCCGCGAGTGTCAGTAATAATGCCGCCGGCCACCGACCGCGCGTCCGGCGCTACCGAGCAACAACAGGATCACACCCACCACGATCAAGACGATCCCCAGGTACATCAGAATAGGGATGGGGATCAGCCACCCGAACACCACGACCAGGATAATGCCCAGAACGATCACGATGCCTCCCGCGAGTCCAGCCTGAACGCCTCGCGATGATCTTACATCACGGTCACCCGATTTGTCCTACCTCAGATGGACCAACCGGACGTTTCGTCCGACCACGCGCAGCGTGCGCTGGCCGGTGCCGGGTGTGGTGCGCAAAAGGCTGCGGCTGACGCTACCGGCGCGGACGCAAAAGTGACACGGCTGGGCACGCTGAGCTGCCAATGAGACTTGGGTAGTACGGTGCTACCTCAGGTTTCATTCGACGTTTGCTGCTGAGACATCTTTCGACTGGTTAACGTTACCTCCAGGTCGCCCATTAGTGGACTGCACGCGGCACCATTGTGTTGTGGGGATAATCGTCGACTGCCTGCTTCCAGGCGGAGGAGGAGAAATGACCGATCGGGAACTCCGCGCAACAATCCGGCACCGATTCATCGCGCTTCAAGCCGAAGTACAGCAACGCCGTACTGACCTGATTACCGAAACCGAAGCTCAGCTCTTCGAACGGTACCGGGTTGAGAACGAGCGGGCCGACGAGCTGGACCGCGGGCTCAAGGAAATCACCGATGAGGCCAACCGGAAAGCCGTGGCCCTGCTCCGTGAGTTCGAGGATCTCGCTGACGGCGGCCGGTGGAAAGGCGGCCGCCAGGCGATGTTCGAAGTTCCTCGCATCCACCGCTCCAACGCAGACCGCACCCGGCTACACCGAGCCCTGATGGCCGAGATCGACAACCAGACCCAGCAGGCGCTACGGGTACTGGACCGGCAGCAGACGACGTTGCTCCGAGCCCCCGACCGCGCCCGGACGTGCATCGCTCGGGGGATCCCGGCCATCGTCGCCGACCTCATCACGCCGGCTCGGCTGCGGGAGGTCGAAGCCCGGTTCAAAGCGGCCCCGATCACCTGAGCAACCGAGCCGGCCAATCTCGACCGTAGGCGATCCGGCGTGCCGGGACCTGCGGTATAACACCGCGAATGAGCACCCCGAGTCCCGAGCCGAACGGCGTGGATCTGCGGCCGCTGCCTGGCAGCGCGCCGCGGCCGGTGCCGCGCGCGATCCAGGCTTTCGCTCCTGTCCCGGCGGACACGACGATCGAGATCACCCTGGTGTTGCGCCGCCGGCGCGAGCTGCGGGATCCCGCTGCCGTCGCACCGATCTCCGCCGTGACGCTCGCCGCCGACTACGGTGCCGATCCCGCTGACGTCGACCTGGTCACGGCGACCGTCACCGCTCTCGGGGCGAGAGTGCTGTCGGTGCACGCCGCTGCCCGATTGGTGCGGGTCGAGGGCACCGCGGCGGTGCTGAGCCGGATGTTCGGAACGTCGCTGGAACTGGTCACCAGTCAGGACCCGGCCGCAGGCGTGGTCACCCACCGGGTGCGGACCAGTGCGTTGAGCGTTCCGACCGTCCTGGATGGGATCGTGACCGCGGTTCTCGGACTCGATAACCGCCCGCAGGCACGGCCACGGTTCCACATCGTGCGGCCGCAGGCGGTCGCGACCAGCTACACCCCAGTGCAGCTGGGCCGGATCTACCGGTTTCCTCCAGGCACCGACGGCGCCGGCCACACGATCGCCATCATCGAGTTGGGTGGCGGGTTCACCCAGGCTGATCTCGA
>JAODNG010000322.1 GCA_025465385.1 Pseudonocardiales bacterium | reverse complement strand
CGGCCTGTTCATCTGGGCCAGTCCCACCGGCCGCATTTATCACTTCCGCGCGCCACCTCGCATCGAGTACTACACAGATATCCGGCCACACCCCGGACCACCACCGTTCTGATTTGCGGCATGACTAGCTCCTTGCTGCTGTGCTAGCAGAGTCGGGTCTTCGGATGGTGGACTTGCTGGCCAGCCCGCCGCAGCGCAGGGGGTATGCCTGCCAATCCGGGGCCCAGTCTGGGGTGCACTGTTACTCACGGCAACCAGCTGTAACGATTGGTCACCGACCTCCGATATACCTCATGCTCGGCTGGCGCGTCAGCGGTCGGGTGGCCAGCGGCACGGGGTTTGGCTTCCTAGACCGTGCCGCTGGCTCTCCCGGGCCGTCAAGTCATGGCAATCCCGATGATTCGCCGGACCGCCCTTAGTCGCGCATGGTGATCGCGTCGGTGGGGCAGACCTCTACGCATTCGCCGCATGAGGTGCAGCGAGCCACGACAACCACCGGGCGCAGCGGGGCCGGACGCAGGGCGTACTCCGGGCAGGTGCGCAGGCATGCGCCACAGGCGGTGCACGCTGAACTGATCGACAGCGGATGCAGGGCGGCGACCGCGACGGTGACATGCTCTCCACGCAGTTTGGGCACGATCAGCGATCCTCCGCCGAGATCATGAGCCGCGAGTAGCGCCGCGGCCTCGGCGACGCTGCGGGTGCCGACGTGACCGCGGACCGGCTCGCTGGGATGCGGCACGTCCACCGCGTCGAGCTCAGCCGCCGGGTAGCAGCGCAGCGGCGCACCGTGTTCCCGGATCACCGCGAGTAGACCGGGCTCGGCGCGGCGCCGGTCGATGGTGCCGAACGCGGTGATCGCCGTCAGATCCGGCACGGCCGATCGAAGCGCTGACCACACGGCGGCCTCGCGAACCCCCCGGGATGAGCCGAACCCGACGACCAGCTCCGTCACCGCCGCCCCCACAGCAGCAGCACCGGATTGGTCGCAGCCAACCGCACCGACCCGTCAGGAAGCTCCGCGAACCGGGACACCGCCAGCTGGACTCCATCGACCTGATGACCGGCTTCTCGCAGGGCCGTGCGGCACGGCGCCAAACGGTCCAGCGCGGCTAGCGCGACCACAACCCGGGGGGAGGCCTTCGCCGCGGCGCGTACCACATCGGGCCCTCCCCCACCGACGAACACCGCGTCGGGGTTGGGTAGACCCGCCAACACCGCGGGCGCCTGTCCCTCGATCAGCCGGACGTCGACCTGGTGGGCGCTGGCGTTGGCCACCAACCGGGCGCACTGCATGGGATCGCGCTCGACGGCGACCACGGCGGCCCCCAGCCGGGCGCATTCCACCCCGACCGAGCCCGACCCGGCCCCCAGATCCCACACCAGCCGGCCCGGCCCGGGGGCCAGCCGCGCCAGGGCCAGCGCCCGGACCTCGGACTTGGTGATCATCCCATCGCGGTGCGCGAACTCCGCCTCGTTCAGCGCCCAGCCGGTCGTGGGGGGCACCGGATCACCGCCGGCGATCCACCCCCGCTCAGGAACCGCGTGGTCATCGGCCAGGCATAGCACGATATGCGGATCGCGCACCTGCTCGCCGTCGAAGCGTCGCACTCGCTCGCCTGGTCCGCCGAGGTCCTCGGCGACCAGCACACTGCGGCGCCAGCCGGCCAGCCCGGCGACGATCTCCGTGGCGCCGGCTCCTGGTCCGGTCAATACCGCAACCGCTGGGTGTGCCCGGCAGACGTTGAGCACCCGTCGCAACGACCTGTCGCCGTGCGCCGAGACTACGGCGACGTCGTCCCAGGAGCGGCCCAGCAGCGCGAACGCCCGCGTCACGCTGGACCGCGCCGGCAGCACCACGGGCCGCAGACCGCGGTGGCGCAGCATCCGCACGATGCCGAAGAACCCGGGATCCCCGCTCGCCAGCACCACTGTTGCGGTGTCGTGAAGGCCATCTAACTCAGCTGGCCCGAGCACCCGAGCGCTGGTGGGCACCGGCACGTTGGCGAGCTGATACGGCGCGCCGAGCACGACCTGCGCATCTGCCAGCGCTTCGGCCGCGCCGGGTGGCAGTGCCGCACCGTCCAGGCCGACCACCGTGACGGTCACTCTGAAACCCAGTCCGGCTCGGTCGCGGCCACCACTCGCTGCCCGGTGAAGTCGACCATGGCTGCCTTCGCGTGCAGCGGGCGCCCGACCTCGGCACTGAACCGGTGCAGCGTATCCGCCACCCGGGCGCAGACATCGTTCCCGCACGCTCGCAGCAACCCGCTGGCTTCCCAGATCTCGTAGGCCCGTCGGGCGGTCGGCGCGTCGCGGATCTCCGCGATGTCCTCGGGGCGGCCGCCGTGCGCAGCGGTGATCTCCGCCAACAGACCCGTGTCCACTTTGGACTTGGTGTAGTGGGTCATCAGAATCCCGGAGGCCAGCTTGGTCAGCTTGCCGACCATGCCGACGAATACCACCTCGGTCAGGCCGTGCTCCACCGCGCGGCGCAGCGCCGCCCCAGTGAAGTCGCCGACCTCGACGAACGCCACTTCCGGCAGATGCGGCAACAGCCGCATTGCGCCTCGCTCGGTACGCCCGCCGGTAGCGAGCACCAGCGTCGGCACACCCTGCGCGGCCATCACCGACACCGCCTGCTCCACCGAGGCACGCCAGGATGCGGTCGAGAACGGCCGGACGATGCCGGTGGTGCCCAGAATCGAGATCCCGCCTTCGATGCCCAACCGGCGGTTGGTGGTCTTGCGAGCCATCCGCTCCCCGCCGGGCACGCTGATCGTCACATCCGCGCCCCGGCCGCCGGATGCCTCCCACACCGCCTCAGTGATCATCTGTCGGGGTACCGGGTTGATCGCGGGCTGCCCGACCGGCAAGCCTAATCCACGCTGGGTCACGACCCCCACCCCCTCGCCGCCGTAGAGCACCACTTCGCCGTCGCTGCGCCAGGCGACGGTCACCGTCAGGTGCGCACCATGAGTGACGTCAGGGTCGTCGCCGGCATCCTTGATCACAACGGCGGTGGCGGTGGCTCCCTGGCAACGCACGGAATCGACGGTGAAGGTGTGCCGATCCCCCGACGGGAACCCGATGTTCACAGTGGACAACCGGGTGCCGCTCAGCGCTGCCGCCGCAGCCTTGGCCGCCGCTGCCGCGCAGGCACCGGTGCTGAACCCGGTACGCAGTGCGTGCGGGCGCATCTTCGCGGTCCGGGGCAGGTCCGGCTCGCGCAGCGGCGGGCCGTCGGTCACAGCTGCGCTCCTCTGCCACTGCGCGGCGGCAGGACGACCACCGTCGACAGGTAAGCGGCGGAGTCGGTTTGCGCCAACGGACTGATCCGCTCGTCGGGGGTGCCGACGTGCTCGGCGCACCAGGCGCGGTTCAGCGCACCCGCGGCGGCGATCCGCTCGCGTAGCTGCACCAACCGGCGGCCGCCCTTATAGGCGACGACCGCGCCACCCCCTGCGAGCGCCTCATCCAAGGCAGCGAGATCGCGGGTCATCGGGAGCAGCGTGAGCGGTTCGGATCCTTCGACCAGGGTCAGGCCGGCGGCACTGGCGGCAGCCTGCATTGCGGTGATGCCCGGCACGGTACGGATCCGGATGTCGGGCAGCAGCTCGCGGACCGTCTTGGCGAGGTAACCGAACGTGGAGTACACCGACGGGTCACCGAGGGTCGCGAAGGCGGCGCTGCCGCCGTGCTCGCGCAGGTGCGCCACCACCCGCGCGGCCGCAGCGTCCCAACAGCTGTGGCGCCGGCGCTGCGACCCGGCGACGTCGTCATTGAGGGCGAACACCAGCCGCTCCAGCCGGTTGTGCGTCAGATTCGACCGTACGACGGCCTCGGCCCGGCCCGCCACGTCAGTGTCCATCACCGGCACGAAGATCCGTCCAGCGCACGACAACTCACGCACCGCCGCAACGGTCAACAGATCTGGGTC
>JAODNG010000311.1 GCA_025465385.1 Pseudonocardiales bacterium | reverse complement strand
CGCCACGAGCACCGACCCGGCCGTGACAAGGCTGGCCAGCAATCGGGTCCTCATAGTGATCGGCCCGAACTTGGTAGGGATAGCCCCGGAGTGGGTGTCGTCGGGATGTTCAGCTCCTCGACATGCAGGTACATCTTCAGATCCTCGCGTAACTTCTGGGCCAGGTCGCGGAGCTGCGTCGCACCGGCGAGAAGGTTCGCCTCCAGGTTGTTGGCGCCACTGTCCGAGGCCCACTTACCGATCTGGGCTACCGCATTGAGGCTGACCCCATCCAAACCGGGGGCTGGGATGTTCGCCAGGCCCTGCGCGGTCTTCGCCTGACTCTGGAGGTACTTGGCGGCGTGCTCGAGGTCGGCGATGGACTGCGGGACGCGCTCGTAGTTGATCGAGAAGCCGGCCGCCGCGCCGTTGCCGCTGAGCAGAGCACCGAGCGCGGTGCCCTGCAGCACGTTGCCGGTGTCGCCAGCGGCGCCGGCCCACTGGTTCTCGTCACTCATCGTGTTCCCCTTGACCAGGCGTGCACATAAGTGCGCAGAGTCTGCCACACCAACCCGTGCGCCGAGGCGACGCGCCCGCCACCGCGGTTGGATGCAGGAAGTCGCTTACCGGTACGCGTCGCGGCCCACCGGGGTGATCGCGTAAGCCCCGATCATCCCGATGACGATCACATTGTTTGGCCATCGGCGCCCAGGCTGGCGGGCTGATGGTCTGGCGAGCTTGCGGCGCGGTGCCGGGCAGCGCTGTCCTCAAAGTGTCGTGGCGAGAGCACCGAGGCGCGGTGAGAATGCATGACGTCACGGGCACCGGCTACTGCTCGCCATATCCCAGAGCGGTCAGATGGCAGAAGCGGCCGGGGCGAGACGCGCGGGAGCCGAACTGGTGTTGAGGGTTCGACGAAGCACGATGAGGTGTAGGAGGATGCTCAGCGGCACGAAGAATGTTGGGATCAGGCTGAGCGGCAGCTCGAGCAGTGGTGCGGTGGTCACCTCTCCAGCGAGCAGCCCGAATTTCCCTGGCGCGTTGAGCACTCCCATCGTCACTGCGACGACAAGGTCGGCGAGTCCCACGACGCACCACCCGATGATGATCCGTCTGCCGGCCCGGGTGCTCGGCGCACTGAGAACGGCTACGAAAGGCGCGGCGAGCCCCACCAGCACGTCGCCGATCCCGGCCGGGATCGCGAAGCTTGCGGGTAGTTCGTTTCGGGCGTAACCGAGGAGGAACACCTCGCCGGCGACGCGCCAGAGTTGCACGCCGATCAGCCAGCGCAGGTCGGCTCCGAGCAGCAGGCTCCGGAGCCGAGCCGACCGGGCATAGGCCAGGCCGGCCAGCAGCAGCGGCACCAGCAGTGCCAACCCGATCGGGATGGGCGGGCTGGATGGTCCGACCCGCAGCAAGCCGAACAGGGACGCGCCGATCGCTGTCAGGAGCCACCCAGCGACGCAGGTGATCACGACTAGCCGGGTGCGGGACGGGTCGGTATCGGATGGCATGGCCGTTCCCTTCAGTTCGCATTGACTTGAAATTTGCAAGTTACTCGCTCACCGTAGGCACAGAGCATTGCAAAGTGCAAGTCACTCGCTAGGATGGTGTCCATGCCTCGAACTCCTACCCCTGGTGCGGGAAGCCGCGTATCCGGGCTCAGCAAGGCGGTGGCGCGGTCGCCCTGCCCGGTCGCGGGTGCCCTCGATCTTGTGGGCGACCGGTGGACGCTTCTGGTCCTGCGGGACCTGCTGACCGGGAAAACCCGCTACGGCGAGTTTCTCGCTTCACCGGAAGGCATCTCCACGAACCTACTGGCAGATCGGCTGCAGCGGATGGAAGCCGCGGGCCTCATCACCGCCATGCCCTACAGCGAGCACCCGGTGCGGATGGACTACCGCTTGACCCCCGCCGGACGGGCGTTGCGCCCCGTGGTCGACGCGTTGGCGACCTGGGGGCTGGCCCATCTGCCGGGGACCAGTTCTCAGCTCGTGTTCGAGTCGGCAGCGGACTGACCGCACCGGCTCATCGTTCACCCGTCCATGGGGAGATCCACTACGGCCTCAGCGGCGAAGCAGGCTGGCGGCACGAGTCAAGACGACCTGGAGTTCGGCGACGCGCAGGACGCGTAGCGCGATGAGTAGGACAGCGCCGCCGAGCACGCTCGCGGCGGCGAGTTCGGCGGCGGCGCGCAAGGGGGGCAACGCATGCGGCAAGGCGAGGCGGCCCAGGCGGAGCACAACCAATCCAGCCGCTGCGGCGACGCATGCAGCCACCGCGATCCGGACCACCGCGCCCGCCACCCGACGGGTGTGCAGGCTGCCGAGCCGGTGCCACAGCCACACCTGGCCGGCGGCGCCGCCAATCACGAAGGAGGCCGAATTGGCCGCAGCGAGCCCGATGACGACCTGCTGGGGACTCAGCACGACGGGCGCAAGCAACGACAGGCCGACCTTCCCGGCGACCATCAACGCCATGATCACGGTAGGGGTCCGGGCATCACCCAGCGCATAGAACACCCGCAGCTGCAGCAGTACCACGGCGTAGGGCAGCAGGCCGAATGCCGACGCGGCCAGGGTGTGACCCAGCCGTTCGGCCTGGGCGAGGTCGGAGTGACCGTAGGAGAACAACACGATGGCGACCTGGGCACCAGCCACGGTGAGCAGGGCCGAGATCGGCAGCAGCAGCAGCGCCGACATCCGGGTACCCAGGGACAGGTCGGCAACCACCTCGTCGATCTTCCCGTCGGCGGCGCCGCGGCTGATCCGGGGCATCAGCGCGGTCAGCACGGAGTTGCCGAGCACGCCATAGGGCACGATCAGCAACGTCCAGGCGTAGGCATAGGTCGACACCCCGCCGCCGGCGGTAGCACTGGCGATGCGGTAGGTGATGACCAGCCCGAGCTGACCGGCCAGCACGTACAGCGCCACCCAGCCAGCCAGGCCACTGAACGACGACAGCCGCGGATCCCAGCCCCACCGCCAGCGCCACCGGAAGCCGGACCGGCGCAGCGCCGGCAGCAGCACCGCCGCCTGCACGACGATCCCCAGTGTGGTGCCCACCCCTAGCACCCACAGCTTGGCGTCGCCCATCAGGCTCGGATGCAGGCTGATCCGACCGGGGGTGATCGCGTAAGCCCCGATCACCCCGATCACGACCAGGTTGTTGGCCACCGGCGCCCAGGCCGGCGGCCCGAACACGCCGCGGCTGTTGAGCACGGCGCCCACCAGCGCCGCGAGCCCATAGAACAGGATCTCCGGCAGCAGCAGGTAGGCGAACGCGGTGGCCAACGCGGGGCTGGCATGCGGACCGCTGCTCACCGACAGCCGGATCAGCAGCGGCGCCGCGGCCACCGCACCGATCGTGCCCACCAGGAGCGCGACCGTGCTCATCGTGAGCAGCCGTTGCGCATAGGCATGTCCACCGTCGGCATCGGTGCGTTGCGCGCGGACCAGCACCGGGATCGCCACGCTGGACAGCACCCCGCCTAGCAGCAGCTCGTAGACCATGTTGGGCAACTCGTTTGCGATGTTGTACGAGTCGTTGAGCACCCCGAAACCCAGCGCTGCGGCGAGCAACAGCCTGGCCACCAGTCCCGTCACCCGGCTGACCACCGTGGCCACGGCCATCGACCCCGACGCTCGCGCCAACGACGGCACCGGGCGTGCTGACGCTGACGGCGCGGCTGCTGCCGGGGCCTCCGTCGGTGAGGACGGCACGCCAGGCGCTGGCGGCGGTTGGTTCATCGGCAGCACGCCGACCAGCACACCACTCCGTCTCCCCATCGCCGAAGGCGGGGCGTGGCTGCACCCACTGATCCACGGCCGACGACACGAACAAGTGCTTCAGCGCACTCCGGCCATCAGCCGGCGGATCATCGGGCTGAGCCCGACGACGATCAATCCGACGACGATCGCGACTGCGCCGAGAATGCCGAAGTACGGTGCCTCGTGCTGTGGGTTGTAGTAGCCCGCAAGCGATCCGGACATGGCCGTGCCGAGGGCAACAGACAGGAAATACAGTGCGACCGTCTGGCTGCGGAACGCAGTCGGGGAGATCTTGGTGGCCAGCGACAAGCCGACCGGCGAGATCAGCAGCTCCCCGACCGCGAAGACGAGCAGGATGAGGCCGACGGCGAGCAGCGGCGTGGTCGGTCCGGTGCCGCCGGACCATAGTAGGAATAGTAGGAAAGCGAGGCCCATGATGACGGTACCGAGCGCGAATTTGATCGGCGTCGAGGGCTGGCGGGACCCGAGTTTGATCCACAGCAGCGCGAACACGGGCGCGAGCAGGATGATGAACACCGGGTTGAACGACTGCACCCACTCGGTGGGCATCTGCCAGCCGAAGAGGTTTCGGTCCGTTCGCCCGTCGGCATAAATTTCCACCACCGTGAACTGCTGCTGATACAGCGACCAGAACACCGCGTTGGTGACGAACAGGGGAATGAACGACAGCATCCGGCTGCGCTCCACAACCGTGATCTTCGAGCTGGTCAGAATGACAGCGAAGTACACCACTGCGGCTATCCCACAGACGACAACGACGACGTCGGACAGGTTGGCGGCGGTGATCACGCCGGCCAGCACCAGAAAGGCGACCACGGCGGCGATCACTGCGGCGAAGCCGACGACCATGGTCCATCGCGAGCGGGGCAGCGGGTTGGGCACGATGCTCGCCTCGGTGCCCAGGTTGCGGCGCCCGATCGTGTACTGGATCAGGCCAGCGGCCATGCCGATGGCGGCGACGCCGAAGGCGTAGTGGAACCCGAGCGTGGTCCGAGCGAGTCCGGTCAGCAATGGACCGATCAACGCGCCGGTGTTGATCCCCATATAGAACAACGAGAAGCCTGCGTCACGGCGGTCGTCGTTTTCCGCATATAAGGTCC
>JAODNG010000252.1 GCA_025465385.1 Pseudonocardiales bacterium | reverse complement strand
ACGTGCTCACTCTCCAGCACCTGATGTAAGACCTTGTCGGCGTCCGCGCAGGACACCGCAACACGCTCCAGCACGTCCACCGGTGCGCTGCGGTGGGACAACCCCACGACCAAAAGACTCATCGGCCTACCACCCCTCCTGCTGTTCCACGATTCCGCATCGGGCTGCTCACGTCTTCACGGCCAGCGCTGAACTTCAGTACCGGTCAGCAGGAGTCCGGAGACTGTCGCCAGCACCAGAGCACGACGGGCGCTAACAGTGATGCTCCGCCAGAAAATCAACGCCACGCTGTCCTGTGACGGAGCGTCACTAAACGATCGACCGGGGGAGCCGGTGATGAGCGGGTTGCGTCCCTTCCAGCGGCGGTCCTTTCTCCAGGGCGTTGCCGGTGGCGCGGCTTCCGCGGGGATCGCAACCGCTCCACCGACGGCTGCCAGCTTCCTCGTCTTTGACGTCACCGCGGCCAACCGTGGCGAGCTGACCGCGTTGTTCCGGGCGCTGACACGCAAACTCCACGCGGTGACCACCGTGACGACCGGCAACGATCCCTACGGCGTGGCGGTCGTACCCGGGCAGGCTCGATAAACCAGTGAGGAAGATCAGACATGAAGATGGCCACACTAGGCAGGAGCGGACTCCACGTCTCTCGCATCGCGTTCGGCACTTGGCAGCTCGGCGGAGAATGGGGCCGGTTCGATGAGGACGCGGCTACCACGGCGATCCGCCGGGCCCGCGAGCTGGGCGTCAACTTCTTCGACACCGCTCAGGCCTACGGTTTCGGCGCGTCCGAGCGGCTGCTCGGCAAGGCACTTCGTGAGGAGCTCACCAGAAGCCGGGACCAGCTCGTCATTGCCACCAAGGGTGCTTTGCGCATGACCGATTCCGGTCTGGTCCGCGACGCCAGCCCCGAGTGGCTGCGCCAAGGCGTCGACGCCAGCTTGACGGCGCTGGGCGTCGACCACATTGATCTGTACCAGGTGCACTGGCCCGACCCGAAGGTTCCGGCAGCCGAGACGGCGGGCGCCCTGCGGGATCTCGTCGCCCAAGGCAAGATCGGACACGTCGGCGTGTCCAACTATGACGCGCAACAGATGGCCGAGTTCTCCAGGACTCTGCCGGTGGAGACAGTGCAGCCGCCGTATCACCTGTTCCGTCGTGAGATCGAGGACGAGATACTGCCCTACTGTCGTGAGCACAACGTTGGCGTGTTGGTATACGGCCCATTGGCGCACGGCTTGCTGACCGGAGCGCTGACCGAGAACACCACGTTCGCCCGCGATGACTGGCGCAGCAACGGCCCGATGTTTACCGGCGACACCTACCGGCACAACCTGGCGGTGGTACGTGCGCTGGATAAGTTCGCCGCCGACCGTGGCATGACCATTAGCCAGTTGGCCATTGCATGGACGCTAGCCAACCCGGCAGTGCACGTGGCGATCGTCGGTGCCCGGAAAGCGAACCACGTCCAGGACAGCCTTGCCGCCGCGGAGATCTCGCTGAGCAAAGCGGACCTCGCCGCGATCGACAAGATCATGGCTTCTGCGACTCCGATCGCCGGCCCGTCACCGGAGGGTATGTGATAGCTCGACAATGGCGGGGAACACGGTCCAGCATCAGTGGGGCTGCAGCGGAAGCTCGACGATGATCGCTGTACCGGCCCCCGCGGGGCTGTCGATCTCGATCGATCCGCCCAGGGCCTGTACCCGGTCGCGCAGGCCGATCAGGCCCGACCCGCGAGCGGGATCGGCGCCGCCGATGCCGTCGTCGCGGATCGACAGGTTCAGCAGGCCATCGCGCTGTTCGACCGCGACCTGCGCGCACGACGCGCGGGCGTGCTTGGTGGTGTTGGTGAGCGTCTCGGACACGACGTAGTAGGCGGCCATCTCGATCGGGTCCGCGGCGCGGCTTTGGGTCCGGATGTCGAGTTCCACCGGGATCGCGGCGCGGCGGGCCAGGGTGCGCAGGGCCGGGCCCAGCCCGCCCTCGGACAGGATCGCCGGGTGGATGCCTCGGGCGAGTTCGCGCAGCTCCTCGATCGCCGCGGTGAGGTCGTCGGTGACCTGGCCGATCTGGGTCTCCAGTTCGGGCAGGTCGGCGGGCACGGAGGACTGGGCCAGGCGCAATGTGAGGCTGAGCGCGACCAGTCGCTGCTGGGTGCCGTCATGCAGGTCGCGCTCGATCTGGCGACGGGCATTGTCGGCGGCGGCGACGATCCGGGCCCGGGAGGCGGTGAGCTGGGCGCGGCTGTCGGCGTTCGCGATCGCGGTGCCGATGAGTTCGGTGAAGCCGGCCATGCGCTGTTCCGCGTCGGCCGGGAAACGTCCGTGCTGCACCCCGGCGACGATCGTGCCCCACAGCCGCCCCTCGACGACGATCGGCACCGCGACCGAGGACCGGATCCGCATCCGGCGGACGGTGGCGTCAACAAACGCGCTGGAAGCTTCGCTGTAGTCGTCGCAGCGCGCCGGGCGGCCGGTGCGCAGGACCGCCGCCATGGCCAGGGGCGGCTCAGGCTTCCACCGGCTCCCCAGCGGCAGATCGGTCTGGCGTTCGCCGACGCGAGCGAGGACAGTCACCTGGCCGTCGGGATCGAGGCGGACAATGATCGAGGCGTCAGCTCCGAGGATGTGTCTCACCTCCTCCGCGACGGCCGGGAACACGTCGTCCGGCGCTACCCCGCGGGCAACCAGCGTGGCGACCCGCCGCAACGCCGCCTGCTCGTCGGCGAGCCGGTGGACTTCGTCGCGACTTTCCTCAAGCTGGGCGCGGCCCTCGGCGTTCGCGATCGCGGTGCCGACGAGCTCGGTGAAACCGGCCATGCGTTGTTCGGCGTCGGCCGGGAAACGCCGCCGTCCCACGATGACGATCATGCCCCACAGATGTCCTTCGACGATGATGGGAGCCGCGACCCCCGACCGGGCTCCCATCCGGCGGATGGCGTCACCGGACGCGCCGGAGGCCTGGCTGTAGTCGTCGGAGCGAGCCGGGCGGCCGGTGCGCAGGACCGCCGCCATGGCCAGGGGCGGCTCAGGCTTCCAGCGGCTCCCCACCACTAGCTCGTCGGGAGGATCGCCGGCGACGGCGACGACGGTCGCCGCCCCGTCGGGATCGAGGCGGGCGATGGGCGTGGCGTCGGCACCGAGGACGCTACCGATTTCCTGCGCGACGGCCGCGAAGATCTCGGCCGCCGGTACCCCGCGGGCGACCAGCGTGGCGACGCGGCGTAACGCTGCCTGTTCCTCGGCGAGCCGGCGGAACTCCTCGCGGCTCTCGGCGTTCGCGTTCGCGAGGGCTTCGGCCTCACGGCGGCGCGCGGCCACGCCGACAACCGAGCTGGCCGCACCGGCGACGAGGAGGAACGCGACCAGGGCCACCACATTGTCGGGGTCGGCGACGGCGAAGTCGTAGAGCGGCGGGATGAAGTAGTGATCCAGCAGCACCGCGGCCGCGACCGCGGCGGCCAGCGCCGGAACCAGCCCACCGACAAGCGCTACGACCACGATGGCGAGCAGGTAGAGCAGCGTCTGGCTGGGCAGGTTCACGATCTCGCGCAGCTGGGCCAAGACCATTGTCAGCAGGGGGAGAACGACCAGCCCGGTCAGCGCCCCGGCGAGTCTGCGCCGCGGGGAGAGCCCCTCGCGCCGGGCAGGCAGCCATCGTCGGGTTGCGGCGGGCTCCCGGGTGACGATACGCACGTCGAGGTCGCCCTTCCCGTCCGGCGGGTGGCGGTAGCGCCGATGCCCGGACAGCATGGTAGAACCCGGCCGCGCCGGGTGGTGCACCTGCGAGCCTCGCTGACGCCCCTGTCCCCCGATCGTGAGCCGCGCGGTAATCGCCCGCTAGGTGCGGTGGGTCGCCTCCAGCGACCCCCGGTCAGGGGAGCTGGGATGGAGGGTGACGACCATGGTGAGCCCCCCGCCGGGGGTGTCCTCGGGGATGAGCGAGCCGCCCATGGCCTCGATCAGTCCACGGGACAGCGCCAGCCCCAGCCCGAGGCCGGTGGCGTTGTCCCGGTCACCGAGACGTTGGAACGGCACGAAGATGTGCTTCCGATCAGCTTCGGGGATGCCCGGCCCGCGATCGATGACCCGCAGTTCGGCGTGGTCGCCCAGGGCGCTGGCGGTCAGCACCGGGGGGTCGGAAGCGGGGCTGTAGCGCAGCGCATTGGTGACCAGGTTGGCGATTACCCGCTCCAGCAACACGGGGTCGGCACATACCGGCGGTAGCCCCGGCGCCGGCCGCCAGCGCACGGCGGCTGCCTCGGGGCCCACACCGTCTAGGACGATTGGGACAAGCTCACCTAGGGCGACGGGTTGCTGGTGCACAGCCAGTGCTCCGGCTTGCAACCGGCTCATATCGAGCAGGTTGTCGACCAGCAGGGTCAGCCGGTCTAAGGACTCGTCCGCGCTGGCTAGCAACTCGGTAGTGTCCTCGGCGCTCCAGCTGATCTCTGGGCTGCGGAGGCTGGTTACCACAGCCTTGGCCACGGCCAACGGAGTACGCAGGTCATGGCTGACCGCGGCCAGCAGCGCCGTGCGAATCTGGTCGGCCTCGATCGCGGGCTTGGCCTGGGCGGCCTGGCGGGTGAGCCGGTCGCGGTCGAGCGCGACCGAGACCTGCGCACCGAACACGGTGAGTACCCGCTGGTCGGCGGCGGGTAGTAGCCGGCCGCGCAGCGCGAGCACCGCATCAGGGCCCACCGGGACAGCAACGTCGGCCTCGGATGGGTAGCGCGCGGCCGGCGCGCCCGCGGTGCCGAGGGTCATCCACTGCTGCGGGTTGTCGGATGGCATGCCCTCTGGTCGGATGTCTGCATCAATGCGACCAAGCAGGGTCGCCGAGGCCATGGCGAAGGTCTCCCGGGCCCGTTGCAGCAACGCAGGGATCGCCTCCTCGCCCCGGAGCACGCTGCCGGCGAGCACCGAGAGGGTCTGGGCCTCGGCGGAAGCGCGGGCGGCCCGGCGAGTCTGCCGGACGGTGATATCGACAACCGAGGCGACGGTCAGCGCCACCAGCACGAACACGATCAGCGCGATGACGTTGTTGGGATTAGCGATGCTCAGCTGGTGGATCGGCGGGACGAAGTAGTAGTTGAGCAGCAGTGAGCTGGACACGCCCGCGAGCAGCGCCGGAGCCAACCCGCCGATGCGGCCGATACCGACGACTCCCAGCAGGAAGATCAGCGCTTGGCTGGTCAGATTCAGCTGGTCGCGCAGCGGGGTGAGGATCGCAGTGATCACCGGCGGCGCGGTGCAGGCGGCGGCCAGGGCGGCGAGCTGTCGTCCGGGAGCAAGGTAAGTGCGCGTTGAGGGCAGCCGCAGGCCCTGGTTGGCGTAGGGGTGGGTGACCAGATGAACGTCGATGTCCCCGGAGCTGGCGGTCACTATCTCCCCGATGCCGCGCCCGCCCAGCAGCCTCGCTACCCAGCTGCGGCGGCTGGTGCCCAGCACGAGCTGGGTGGCATTTTGCGCCCGAGCGAAGTCCAGCAGCGCGGTGGGGATGTCATCGCCGACCACCAAGTGGTAGCTGCCACCGAGAGTTTCCGCCAGCCTGCGCTGGGCGGCCAGCTCGCCGGGGTCAGCGCCGGTCAGGCCACCGCTGCGGGTCACGTGGATGGCGAGCAGGTCGCCAGGGGCTCCCCCCGCGTGGGCGGCGATGCGAGCGGCGCGGCGGATGAGGGTGTCGCCCTCCGGGCCGCCGGTGAGCGCGACCACGACCCGTTCCCGGGTCTCCCACACACCTGCGATGCCGTGTTCGGCTCGGTAGCGTTGCAGGCCTTCTTCGACCCGGTCGGCCAGCCACAGCAGCGCAAGCTCGCGTAGCGCGGTGAGGTTGCCCGGACGGAAGTAGTTGGCTAGTGCCGCGTCGATCTTCTCGGGGGCGTAGATGTTGCCGTGGGCCATCCGCCGTCGCAGCGCCTCAGCAGTCATGTCGACCAGCTCGATCTGGTCAGCCCGGCGGACCACCTCATCCGGCACGGTTTCGCGCTGCACGACGCCGGTGATCTTCGCTACAACGTCGTTGACGGATTCCAGGTGCTGGATGTTCACCGTGGTGATCACGTCGATGCCGGCGGTTAGCAGCTGCTGAATGTCTTGCCAGCGCTTGGCGTGGCGACCGCCGGGTACGTTGGTGTGGGCGAGCTCGTCGACTAGGGCGACCGTGGGCTGGCGGGCGAGGACAGCATCGAGGTCCAACTCGGTGAACTCGGCATCCCGATACGTCCGCCGAACCCGCGGCACCACCTCCAGGTCAGCGAGTAACGCCTCGGTCTTGGGCCGGCCGTGGCACTCCACGAAGGCGACCACCACATCCGTACCACGATCCCGGCGCCGGTGACCCTCCTCCAGCATCCGGAAAGTCTTCCCGACCCCGGGAGCCGCGCCCAGATACACGCGCAGCACTCCGGTCGCACCCATCACAACTTCCCTGTCTCAGTTTTTTTCGCGCCTGGCAGTCCGGTGACCTAGCGCGCCAGCGCGGCGTTGAGCTCCACGACGTTGACCCGTGGCTGGCCGAGAATTCCCAGCGTCCTGCCCAGCACGTGGGAGGCCACGAGGGCACGCAGCGCAGCCGGATCCAGCCCTCGGGCTCGCGCAACCCGGTTGACCTGCTCGTAGGCATAGGCGGGGGAGATGTCGGGATCCAGTCCAGAGCCGCTGGCAGTGACCGCATCCGCCGGCACGCTGACCGCCGGCACCCCGTCAAAGGAAGCGACCGCGGCCCGGCGCGCCTGGATACTTGTGACCAGATCCGGGTTGGTCGGACCGAGGTTGGACGCACCGGAGAACAACGGGTTGTACCCGGGATCGTTCTTGATGCTTGGGTTCGCGGCCGCTGACGGGCGGGGTTGGAACCACTGCGGCAGTGGATTGCCCCGGCTATCGGCAAACGCCTGACCCAACAGGCTGGATCCCACTACGCGGCCCTCCGCGCTGACCAGCGATCCGTTGGCCTGCGCGGGGAAGGCAAGCTGACCGATCCCCATCACCACCAGCGGGTAGAGAACACCGGTGAGGACGGTCAATACCAGCAGCGCCCGCAGCGCCGCGAGGTATTGCCGAACCGGATCTGGCAAACGGGTAATCATGGAAGTCATCCGTGGTCACCGCAATCCGGGAATGAACTGGACGATCAGGTCGATGAGTTTGATCCCGATAAACGGCAGCACCAGCCCACCGATGCCGTAGATCCACAGGTTGCGGCGCAGCAGGGCCGAGGCCGATGAGGGGGTGTAGCGCACCCCACGCAGGGCCAGCGGGATGAGCGCCACGATGATCACCGCGTTGAAGACGATCGCGGAGGTGATCGCCGACGTCGGTGAGTGCAGCCGCATGATGTTCAGCTTGTCCAACCCCGGATACACCGCGGCGAACATGGCCGGGATGATCGCGAAGTACTTGGCCACGTCGTTGGCGATGGAAAACGTGGTCAGCGCGCCGCGGGTGATCAAAAGCTGCTTGCCGATCTCGACGATCTCAATCAGCTTGGTCGGGTTGGAGTCCAGATCGACCATGTTGCCGGCCTCTTTCGCAGCGGAGGTGCCGGTGTTCATGGCCACCCCGACATCAGCTTGAGCCAGCGCGGGCGCGTCGTTGGTGCCGTCCCCGGTCATCGCGACCAGCCGACCCCCGGTCTGCTCTCGGCGGATCAGCGCCATTTTGTCCTCGGGGGTGGCCTCGGCGAGGAATTCGTCCACTCCGGCCTCGGCGGCGATGGCCGCCGCGGTCAGCTGGTTGTCTCCAGTGATCATAATCGTGCGGATGCCCATCCCACGCAGCTCAGCGAACCGCTCCCGGATGCCGTTCTTGACGACGTCCTTGAGATGGATCACGCCCAGTGCCCGGGCGGTGCCGTTGGTGCACTCGGCGACCACCAGTGGGGTGCCGCCGGACGTGGAGATCGCATCCACTATCGGCTTGAGCATTTCGGTCGGCTCGCCGCGATGGTCACGGATCCACTTTTGGACCGCAGTAGCGGCACCCTTGCGGATCTGGCGGCCATCCGGCAGGTCCACGCCCGACATCCGGGTCTGGGCGGTGAACGGCACGAACTCGACGTCGGTCACCTCACGACCGCGCAGCGCGTATTCCTGTTTGGCCAGCACCACGATCGACCGGCCCTCCGGGGTCTCGTCGGCCAGGCTTGCCAACTGCGCCGCATCGGCCAGTTGCTCAATCGATACGGTCCCGGCCGGGAGGAACTCGGCTGCCTGCCGGTTGCCTAGCGTGATCGTGCCGGTTTTGTCCAGCAGCAGTGTGTTCACATCCCCGGCGGCCTCCACCGCCCGCCCGGACATCGCTAACACGTTGCGCTGCACCAGCCGGTCCATGCCGGCGATTCCGATCGCCGACAGCAGCGCTCCGATCGTCGTCGGGATCAGCGCCACCACCAGCGCCGCAAGCACCACCAGGGACTGCCGGGCATGGGAGTAGATCGCCATCGGCTGCAGCGTGACCACCGCGAGCAGGAAGATGATCGTCAGTGCGGCGAGCAGGATATTCAGCGCGATCTCGTTCGGGGTCTTCTGCCGGGATGCTCCCTCGACCAATGCGATCATCCGGTCGATGAAGGTCTTTCCCGGCTCGGAGGTGATCCGCACGACGATCCGGTCGGAGAGCACCGTGGTGCCACCGGTCACCGCGCTGCGGTCCCCGCCCGACTCTCGGATCACCGGCGCGGACTCCCCGGTGATCGCGGACTCGTCCACACTGGCGATTCCCTCGACCACATCACCGTCGCCGGGGATGGTTTGGCCAGCCTCGACCACCACGTGATCACCTAGCCGCAACGCGACACCCGGAACCCGTTCCTCCACCACTTCCGCACCAGGCAGCCATCCCACCAACCGCCGGGCGGCGGTCTCCCGCTTGGTCCGGCGCAGCGTCTCCGCCTGCGCCTTACCCCGACCTTCGGCGACCGCTTCGGCGAGATTGGCGAACATCACCGTCAGCCACAACCAGATTGTGATCACCCAGGCGAACACCGTCGGTGTCGCGATCGCCTCGATCGTGGTCAACACCGAGCCGACCTCAACCACG
This sequence comes from Pseudonocardiales bacterium, assembly GCA_025465385.1. Lineage (GTDB taxonomy): Bacteria > Actinomycetota > Actinomycetes > Mycobacteriales > Pseudonocardiaceae. Next base: position 1,119 of record JAODNG010000252.1, on the reverse strand, counting down.
AACATCACCGGATTGCGCAGCTGCACCCGGGGGTCAAGCTTGCGAAACGCGTCCGGGGTCGACCGGAGCAACTGCTGAGGGTCCAGCAACCCGCCCGAGACCCGGGGCGCCCGGCCACCTGCTGACGTGCTCGGCCAGCGCCGAAGCCGCGGAATGGTCGTCAACGACATCAGCGCAGCCCCTCGGCGAGCGGGCCCAGCGCCTGAGCCGGGAAATAGGTCAACGCGACCACGATGACCACCACACCGAGCAACATGCCGATGAACAGCGGCCGATGCGTGGGCAGCGTGCCGGCACTGGCCGGGACCGCGCGCTGAGAGGCCAGCGACCCGGCCAGCCCGAGCACGAAGATCATCGGAATGAACCGGCTGAGCAACATCACCACACCGAGCACGCCGTTGTACCAGACGGTATTCACCGACAACCCGGCAAATGCCGAGCCATTGTTGTTTGCGACTGAGGTGAACGCATAAAGCACTTCGGACAGGCCATGCGCACCCGGGTTGAGGATCGCCGCCCGCTCACCCGGTAGCGCGATCGCGATGCCGGTGCCGATCAGCACCAGCGCCGGGGTGCTCAGGATGTACAGGGAGGCGAGCTTGATCTCCCGCGCTTGGAGCTTCTTGCCCAAGTACTCCGGGGTGCGCCCGACCATCAGTCCCGCGACGAAGACCGTGACGATGGCCAACACCAGAATGCCGTACAGGCCTGAGCCGGTGCCGCCGGGCGCGATCTCCCCCAGCATCATGTTCAGCAGGGCGATGCCGCCACCCAGCGGAGTCAGCGAGTCGTGCGCGTTGTTGACCGCGCCGGTTGAGGTCAGCGTGGTCGACGCGGTGAACAACGTCGACGCCGGGATACCGAAACGCAGCTCCTTGCCCTCATAGGCGCCCCCCGCGGCCAGTGCCGCAGCGCTGTGGTGCCCTGACTCAAACCACGTGATCCCGGCCACCGAGGCCGTCCAGATGATCGCCATGACCGCTACCACGGCATAACCCTGTCGCGCGTCGCCGACCATCCGCCCGAACGTGCGCGGCAGCGAAAAGGAGATCACCAGCAGCAGGAAGATCTCCACCAGGTTCATGAACGGGTTCGGGTTCTCAAACGGATGCGCGGAGT
>JAODNG010000202.1 GCA_025465385.1 Pseudonocardiales bacterium | reverse complement strand
ACACGGCAACTCCTCACCACATGCCGTTCGAGTACGGCGCCAAGCGACTCCGCTAGCTCGACCGACTGCGGTTACGTCAGCGCCTCGGCCATCCTCATAGATCATTCCCAACGCACTGTCGCTGGCGCACGCCCAGGCATCCGCCCACAACAAGGGCAGATCAGCCCGATACCCGCGATGCGCTAGAGCCTGGGTGCACTGCAACGACCCATTCGTCCGTCTCGGCAAGGTGCTGACCTAAGTGCTCCGTCCCTCGTGCTGGGCCAGAGCAAGATCAGGGACGGCGCAGCGTCGGCTCATTCGAGACCTGCATTACGAGAACCGTCAACCGGGACGAAAGCCCGGAAGGATCGCGGTCAACTACAGCGACGTGCTGCAGCTAATCCCTGGACGGCGCTACCTCTTCTGGGCGCTACTGAGACGCGGACGGGCCACGTCGCCCGGATCCTGCGACGGTAACCGTTTCCGCCGTGCCGGCTCTTGGCGAGTGCGACTTTACTGGGCTCCATGCAGCACGGAACTCCATCGGGCCAGTACGAGCGCGGCTTCCAGCCCCCGAGCACGCGTTAGATTGAGAGGCCGGAAGCCCGGGTGGTCGTTCATAAGCCACTCCCGACAGTCGCTCTTGACCACCCTCATGGACAACTGTACCGAGCCCCAGGGTGCGTTCAAACGCATCGGAGGATCGTTAACAGCGCTGTTACGCACATAAGAGTTGCCGAGTAGGAAGATACCTCACGACAGGCATTCATTCCGGGATCGGCAGCCCGGACAAGTCCGCCGGGCGCCCCTCCTCGTCCGGCGATACCGCGCCGCAGCGTTGATGGCCGCCCCTGTTTCCGCTGCGGCGCGGCAAACGATAAACGTCCGATTAGTACTGCAACGGTACTTCGGCGTGTTGCCACGGGCGACGTCTCTATGACTGGCGCTGAGCACTACCTAGGTGCCAAGAAGTGGATCACGAAACGACCTCCAGCCAGCGCACCGACAAGGGCGACAAGGGCCTTGGCAGGTAGCGACAGCCACCTCAGACGGCCGGGGATCATCGACGGCAGCGCCGTCACGCGCTTCGCATATCCGACCGGATCCGACCAGCGCGCTCTTCGCGTGCGTACTGCGGTCACGGGGTTAGTGGCGCGCTGCTGGCGCGCGAACTCGGCGGGAGCTGCCTGACTGATGTGAACACCTCTCCTGCCGAGTTCGCCGGTTGATCACGCATGGCCAGAGGTACGCGGCTGACTGGTGGTGAGCAGGAGCGAGTACCGTGCCGCGCCGATGCCGGAAGCGTGACCGCGCCGAGACGAGCTCGACGACACCACGGATACGCGCCCTATCCGTCCTTCTAGGCGCCGCACCAACAACCCCGCGCATGACTTCTACATCGATCCGAATGATTTGGCACCCCGTCCCTGGCCAGACGAGCACCAGCTATGTTGAGAGCCTATGGCGGGTCTACGGATGACGGTGGGTGTCTTGGCGGTGTTGGGAGCACTGCTCGATCGGCCGGACACCGAGCTGTATGGGTTGGAGATCGTGCGCGCCAGCGGACTTGAGCCGGGTACGATCTACCCGATTCTGGAGCGGCTCCGCGGCGCCGGATGGGTCAGCGACCGATGGGAGGACCCTGAACCTGCTCATGCCGGGGGTCGGCCCCCGCGGCGCTACTACCGACTGACGGCGGAGGGCCGCGCTCGAGCTGTCCACGCTCTGCAGCAAGGTCGTGACCGCAGTGGTTTGAGTCGGCTGCTCGCGCGCCCCCGTGCCGTTCCCACCAATGAGGGAGGCCCGGGATGAGCGATCATAAAGCACCTGTCGCCCGGGACAGCGAAATCCTCGGCGGTACCGACCTCAGAGATCGGCAAGCAATGGCAGGCTTTCGTCCGGCTCCCGCGCTGAAATCTAGTTCGCTGCGCTGGGTACGCAGCCTACTTCCCGGCGACGAGGGCGGGGCCTGGCGGGCTGAAATGATCTCCTGCCTTTCCGAGACCACCGACCCAGCCCTACGACGTCAATACGTGCGCAGCTATCGCCGGTCGGTGCCGCAGCTAGTCTGGACCAGCTGGACGTCTGGGGTTCGTGGTGTAGCGCCGGCGCCGATGGGCGCTGGATTCAGCGGTGCCGATTGGAATGGGATTGACCTGTCCTTTGCTAGTCCGGAAGACAAGTTCGGGATCAAAGTGCAGAGTAAGCCGGGGGCCAGGACGATCGACCAGAAGTATTCTGTACTCCTCGGTCTCGTGGTGCTGGTCCTTGGGATCCTCGGGTTTATCCTGACGGGCTTCACCAACTTCACCGAGATGACGAACCATGCGGTCTTCGGGCTCTTCCAGACGAACGGCTTCCACAACGTCGTATATCTCATCCTCGGGGTGTTCTGGCTGCTGGGAGCGTTCGCGCTGACTCCTCCCGGCAATCAGGGGATGAATATCGCGGTCGGTGGCGCCTTACTGCTAGTCGCCGTACTGGGCTTTCTGGGTTACTGGTCTTTGCTGTCCATCCCTCCAGGAGTCAACGGGGATAACATCCTCGACCTGGCGGTGGCTATTGCGACGCTGATAGTCGGTGGTGGTTTGCTCAGCGCGGGCGGTCGTCGATCCACTACCGCGTAGGCGTAGGCGGGTGCGACTTGGTGTCAGCATCAAGTCCGTGTCCGGATCTCCTATTTGCATTCCTATACCCGTCACATAAGGTCATCAAGCCAGCATAACCTGTTCGTGTGTACGCCATCGATCGTCGGCGAGCCTACTGCGCGAGACAAATCATCTCAGTGGGAGCGAGCACAGCGCGTTCCAAACTGTTGAGCATGTTCGCGATCTTCAATGCTGGGTCTGGGACCATCACAAGGTGCAGGCCGAGCGCTGGCAGACCATCCCGGGCGACGCGGGCTCGTACCTCGTGGAGCGCTTCGATTCCAAAGCCCCGCCGGTCACGCTCGACCTGCACCGGTAGCCGGGCCTGCGCAAGTAGCTCGCGGTATCGTTGCGGTTCCATGAGGAAACTCGTGGCCGAGCTACCTGCCCACGGCACCGGATAAGTGATCTCGCCGGGCCCCACGCGCATCAGGTCGTAGATGCCGAGACCTCCCCCGACCACCAGTACCCGCCTGATCTCGGCGAAGAGCGCCGCCTTGTCTGCAATGTTCATCCCGACATGCAGCATGCAGACGCGGTCAAAGGAGCCATCGGAAAACGGCAGTGTGGTCGCGCTGGCTTGGCGGAACTGCACGAGCTCCGCGAGACCGGCCCGGCGGGTCAGCGATGTGGCGACTTCGACATATTCCGCAGTGAGGTCGACGCCGGTAACCTCGACACCGTGCCGCCGCGCCAGGTAGCGGGCGGTGCCACCCAACCCGCTGCCGACATCGAGCACGCGCAGCGCGGGGCGCAACTCGAGTTGATCGAGCAACTCCACAGTGGCCTTTCGGCCACCGATGTGGAACTCATCGACCGTCGCAAGTTGGTCAGGATCGAGGTGCTCGGGGTCCGCACCCAGCGTGATCAGTGCGTTGAGAATCTTCCGTTCCAACTGTCCCTGTGAGTAATGGTCCGCAATGTTCTGCTCACTCACCACGACTCCACTCAATCGGTTCGGCCACTACCGATCAGGACATCCTGACGAGGGGTTGCGGCGCCAGCATCTCCGGACGACTGTACGTAATGGAACGGCAGCTCAGGTCCAACCCGCCGCGACTCGCCGAACCAGTGGGCAACCCGCCAATGCACAACACGATGACGTAGCGGCGCCTCCGGGAGCCATCGATGAGGCGCCATTCCAAGGGGGGCGGGGGCTGTGCGGTCGCAGCGAGCGCACAGCCCCCGACTTGGACCAGAACACCTACCCGGCCCGTCAGGCATCAAGTCCCACGGCGGTCCAGACAACCCCGCGCTGTCACTTGCCTGCGACCTAACCGGTGGGGCATGCCCATTCTGCGAGCGCGCGTGGCAGGTTGTTGCCTCGCTCATACGCCAGACCGCTTCCGGTGTCCTCCAGCGAGTGCGCCGGGCCCTTACGCTGGCTGACGATCAGCGGCTGTGAGGCATCCACCGGGTGAGCATTTGCGGCATCGTGGAAATCCCGGCACAGCTGCTCGAAGATTGGTGTGGCTGACATCATTGCGGTCCTTCCCTCGTCTCAAGCGAGGGTCGTGACGGTAAGCCTCGCTGTCAACACCTGATCATCCTCCAGTGGCCAACCAGACGCTGAGCGGTACCCTGCAAGCGATCAACGGTCGCCCTACGCGGCGTCCCTAGCACGGCCGGAACTACATCCATAGCGGGGGTATTGTCGACACAGTCCGGTTCAGTCTGAGGAGGAGGCGGCGTGGGCACTCTGATCTCGGTAGTGATACTCGTGCTGCTGATCGGCGGTGGTTCGGCCTACTACTTTCGACAACGGCAGGCCACCCAGCAGACTGCTCTCGAGGATTCAAAGGCCGAGGCACGCCGCTGGGTAGAGCGGCTCGGCGGCCAGGTCCTCAACCTGATCGGCACCGACGAACCCTCCAAGCAGGCGCTGGCCGATGCTGCGGAGCGCTACACGGCGGCCAGCTCACAGGTGGATACTGCCCGTACTGCGACGCAAACCCGCCTGGTGACCCAAACAGCTCTTGAAGGGCTGTACTACGTGCGGGCGGCCCGGGTCGCGATGGGAATGGACCCAGGTCCGGAGCTACCGCCCGTGGCCGGCCAGGGTGGCGCCGGTTCAGTCACCGAGGATCGGGACGTCAACGTGGAGGGCCACGAATACGCAGCCTCGCCGAATCCCAGCGACCGCACACCACACTATTACCCGGGTGGCCGGATAGCTGGGCGCCCAGTCCCCCAGGGCTGGTACAGCGAGCCGTGGTGGAAGCCCGCGCTGATCGGTGGCGCCTGGGGTTTGGGCTCAGCGCTGCTGTTCAGTTCGATGTTTTCCGGGATGGGCGGGATCGCGTCTGCGGCGGCGTGGGAACAGGGCTATGACGCAGGCCAGGACAATGCCTTCGGCGCTGGCGATTACGGCGATGGCGGCGGCGACTACGGCGGTGGCGACTGGGGAGGTGGCGGCGACTACGGCATAGTCGACTACCGCGGTGGCGACAACGGAGGTGTCGGAGACTACGGCGGT
>JAODNG010000188.1 GCA_025465385.1 Pseudonocardiales bacterium | reverse complement strand
GAACTGCAGATGACCGCTCAGGAATGCTACGAGGCGGCCGCGCTGCCGTCCCGGGCGCCGGGCGAGTTACTACCCAGCTGGCCGCCCCGGCTAAGCATGGCGCGCCGGGTACCGGCCGGGGTGGTCGGTGTCATCACCCCATTTAATGCCCCGCTGGTGCTGGCGATGCGGTCGGTGGCCCCGGCTGTCGCGTTGGGCAACGCGGTGGTACTCAAACCGGACCCGCGCACTGCGGTCTGCGGTGGAGTGGTGCTGGCCAGGGTGTTCGAGCTAGCCGGATTGCCGCCGGGTGTTCTCCATGTGCTGCCGGGTGGCGCGGAACTGGGTGCCGCGCTGGTGGCGGATCCGCACGTCCGGGTGATCTCGTTCACTGGCTCGACCACAGCCGGTCGAGCAGTCGGTGAGCTGGCCGGCCGCCATCTCAAGCGGGCTCACCTGGAGCTGGGTGGGAACTCCGCACTGATCGTGTTGGACGACGCCGATCTCGAGCAGGCTGTCGGCGCCGCCGCTTTCGGATCGTTCTTCCACCAGGGCCAGGCCTGCATGGCCATCGGGCGGCATCTGGTGCAGGACTCGATCTACCCGCAGTACGTGCAACGGCTGGCTGCCAAGGCCGACGGGCTGCCGGTCGGGGATCCGGCGACCGGGCAGGTCGCGCTCGGCCCGATCATCGATGCCGCCCAGCGCGACCGGGTCCACCAGTTAGTGACCAGCAGCGTCGCGGCCGGGGCGCGGCTTGCCGCGGGCGGAACCTACCAACAGCTGTTCTACCGCCCCACCGTGCTGGCCGACGCGGGCCCGTCGATCCCGGCCTACGAGCAGGAGGTGTTCGGACCGGTGGCACCGGTGACCCCGTTCGCCACCCTCGACGACGCGGTAAAGCTCGCGTCGGACAGCGAGTACGGCATGTCGGTGGGCATCTTGACCGCCGACATGGCCCGAGGGCTGGCGCTGGCCGAGCGGATCCCGACCGGGACCGTGCATATCAACGACCAGACCCTCAACGATGAGGCACACGTGCCGTTCGGTGGAATGCTGTCCTCTGGCACGGGTTCCCGGTTCGGTGGGGCAGCCGCGAACATCGAAGCGTTCACTGAAACCCGTTGGATCACCGCCCGCGGGGACATCCCCCGCTACCCTTTGTGACCCGGAACCGCCGGTCGTGTGGCTCAGATGGGGAGGCGGCGGAAAATAGAGCGCGGGACGTGGCGCAGGACGGACATCACGTGCCGCATCGGGGCGGGGGCCCAGGCTTGCTCGCGGCCGTTCGCGACGGCGTCGACGATCACCTCTGCGACCTGCTCGGGGGTGACCGACAGCGGAGCGGCTTTCATGCCGGCGGTCATCTTGGTGTGCACGAAGCCGGGTCGGATCACCACGACCTTGACACCGGAGGCGCGCAGCGCCTCAGTGAGACCGGTGTAGAAGGCGTCCAAGCCCGCCTTGCTGGCGCCGTAGGCGAAGTTCGACCGCCGGGGACGCTCGGCGGCGGCCGATGACAGCGCCACCAGCGCGCCGTGGCCTTGGCGTTGCAGCGCATCGGCGAGCAGCACCCCGACCGACACCGCTCCCACGTAGTTGACCTGTGCGAGCTCGACGGCGGTGGAGTGGTCGGTCCAGGCCTTCTCCTGGTCGCCGAGCAACCCGAAGGCGACCAGGGTGATGTCGATGTCGCCGTCGGCGAAGGCTTTCTCGATCGTCGCGGCGTGCGATGCGGTGTCGGCCGCGTCGAAGGGCAGCGTCGTCACGGTGGCGCCGACGCGGTCCAGCCGCGCTGCGGCGGCGTCCAGCCGGGGCGACGGGCGAGCGGCCAGGATCACCCGCAGCGGCCGCCGGGTGGCGTAGCGCTCCGCAGTGGCCAGCGCGATCTCGGAGGTGCCGCCCAACAGCAGCATGGACTGGGGGTTGCCGACAGCATCGATCACAGTTCGAGTCTCCTGGATAGGTCAGAGGCGAAGATCCCGTCGGGGTCGGCGGCGGCGCGGACCTTGCGCCACTCGTCGATCCGCGGGTACATCCGGGCCAGGGTGGCCGCGGACGTCCGCGACTCCTTGGCCAGGTAGAGCCGGCCGCCGGCGTCGATGACCTGCTCGTCGAGCCGGTCGCAGAACTCCGCGAGACCCCGGCGGATGGGGAAATCCACCGTGATCGTCCAGCCGGGCTGGGGGAACGACAGCGGCGCCTCGCTGGCCGCGCCGAAGCGTTTGAGCACGTTGAGAAACGACACGTGGCCTGATCGCGCGACCTGTTCCACGATGCGACGGAAGGAGTCTTGCGCGCCGAGCGGTACCACGAACTGGTACTGCAAGAAGCCCCGTGAGCCGTACGCCCGATTCCATTCGCCGATCATGTCCAGCGGGTGGTAGAAGGTGGTCAGGTTCTGCACCTCGCCGCGACGGCGCTTCGGTGCTTTGCGATACCACGCCTCGGTCAGCGCGCTGAAGATCGCCCGGTTGGCCAGGCCGTTGGGGAACACGTTGGGCGCGGTGAGCAGTTGCGGCGCGTCAAAGGCCAGCGGGGCGCTTCGCAGCTTCGGGGGCAGCTCGTCACGCCGGGCGATGGAGCCGCGGGTGAGCACTGCGCGGCCCAGCGTCGTGCCCGTGGAGATCGCGTCGAACCAGGCAGCGGAGTAGTCGTAGCGGTCGTCGGATCCGTCGGTGAGCAACGCCATCAGCTCGTCAAGGTTTGCGGTGCGGTCGGTGTCGACGACGAAGTACGCCGACTCGACGGGGGTGAGCGCGATCGTGGCGCGCACGATGATCCCGGTCAGCCCCATGCCGCCGACGGTGGCCCAGAACAGCTCATCGTCGGGGGTCAGAGTGGTGACCGAGCCGTCGGCGGTGACCAGATCCAGGGCCCGGACGTGGTTGCCGAAGCTGCCCGCGCTGTGGTGGTTCTTGCCGTGGATATCGGCCGCGATCGCGCCGCCCACGGTGACCTGCCGGGTTCCCGGCAGTACGGGAACCCACAGACCGAACGGCAGCGCGGCGCGCATCAGTGCGTCGAGGCTCACTCCGGCGTCCACCACGGCCAGGCCGCTGTCCGCGTCGAGGGAGTGGATCCGGTTGTAGCTGGTCATGTCGATGACCAGGCCGCCCGCGTTCTGCGCCGGGTCGCCGTAGGAGCGCCCCAACCCCCGCGCGATCACTCCACGACTGCCCGGATCACGGACAGCGTGCTGGATGGACTCCAGAGTCGGCTGTACCAGCACCCGAGCACTGCTGGGCGCAGTCCGCCCCCAGCCGCTCAACGAACGCACAACGATCTCAGCCATCGCCCGGCAGGCTACCTTCACCCCGACATGGGGGCATATCGGGGCTATCGGGGCTGGTATAGCCCCGATATGTCCCCATATCGGGAGGAGGGGACGTGGGTGGTGGAGCGTTGGTAGGCGTCGTGGGCGGCGGGGTCGGCAGACAGTTGCAGGGAGCCCCAGTCGATGTCGGGATGGCCGATCATGCGGGTGGGCACCTCGTAGAGCTGGGCGAACGGACGAATCGCGGCGAAGTCGCCGCCCTGGCTTTGATCCGTGGTGATGGCGGACAGCCGGCCGTGGCGGCGCGGCGCCTCGATCACCACTTGGGGCGCGTCGGCCAACCCGTCGGTCACCCCGACGATGTTGCGCACGCAGGGGAACAGGAACGCCTGCGGCCAGCTGACCAGCACCGGCCCGCGGGTGGTGAGGAACTCGTTGAACCCGAGCACCGACCGCAGCCGGGGCCCGGTCACGGCCAGCCAACCGTTCGGGTCGGTCGCGGCGTCCACCGCGCGGATCCGGACTCGGTCAGCGCCGGCCGGGATCTGCGATGCATCGAGCCCGATGGAACGCCAGGGTCGGTAGTCCGGTGGATCGTCCAAATGGTCCTGATTGGGGCGCACCCGGTCGGACAGGACGGGGGCGCCGAGCGTAGTGACGCCGGCAAGCCCGGCCCGGCCGAACTCCAGGCTCAGCTTGTTGCCCCCGTCGGTACGGCCGGACACCGATACCGCCACGCCGCTGGCCGGACCGAGTGGCGGCAGCTGGAACCAGCGGCTGGTCATGGTCCCGGTGTTCTGCGGACCGCCGACCAGGCTGCCCCACAGCTCGGTGGACAACCCGGTTCCCGGCGGGCTAGGTGGCGGTGAGGCAGGGTCGAAGCCGGCCAGTGCGGTGAACCCGGTCAGCTGCTGTGCGGGGGCGGGGTCGAAGGTGCTAACGGGGGACAGCACGGCGCCGTCTGGCAGTACCTGGATGGCGTCGGCCAGGCCGCAGAAGGGGCCGCCGGCCAGCCGGTGCAGGTTCGCCATCGCGAGTGAACCGGTCGGCCGCCGTAGCGGCGCGGCCAGGAACGAGCCGAGCAGTACCGCCACCGCGGTGCCGGCCGCCGCCACCGCGAGTACTGCGGGCGCGGCAACCGCGACCCGTGACTGGCGACTCACGGGTCGCAGCGCGGCCAGCGCTGCGCCTCCCACAAGCGCGCCGAGCCACAGCAGTGGGGAGTCCAGTGGCAGCCCGATCGGGCGCACCGGGCCGGTGGCCCATGGCACGTCGTAGACCGCCGGCTGCCACCAGGCGTTCGGGCCGGCGAAGGCCAACCCGGCCGCTGCGGCCACCAGCAAGCCCCCGGCGACACCGATGGCCTGGGACACTCGGTCGGCGCCCGGCGCTCTGGCGCGCCGCATCAGCACGACCACGGCGACCACCAGGAAGGATGCGAACAAACCGGCCAGGGCGCCGAAGTGGTGCGACCATTTCGACGGTGTCAGCCACAGCAGCGCCAGTGCGGTGGCCACCACGGCGGCCGACCGCGCAGCAGCGCCGCCGTCGGCTCGCTCGGCCCGGCGGGCCAGCAGGCCCCCGACCACCGGGAGCAGCGCGAGCGTGAGCAGAACCGGGATTCGCTTGGTGGCGCTGCCGTCCTGGTCTTTTCCGAGCAGGAATCGGTATCGTTCCGGCTCCTGGTACCAGGGCAGCGACGGCCCGAAGAAGGTGTGCCAGCGGGTCGCGGTCACCAGGCCATCCCAGGTCTGGTCAGCGAAGATCACAGTAAGGCCCACCGCGGCGATGCAGCACAGCAGCAGCACCCGCGCCGCCACCTCAGCCCGTCCGCGTGCCGACTCGCGCAGGATTGCGACGATGCGCGGCCCGAACACCACGATCGGGGCAGCGACCAGCAGCCCGCTAGGACTGATCGGGATGGTGAGTCCCGCCACCAGTGCAGCCCAGCCCAGCGCGGCGAGTCCACGAGCCCGCCACAGCAGTGCCAGCACAGCGGTGACAACGAACGCCACGTACGGCTCGGGGCGCACTCCGAGGTTGTAGGGCAGCCAGGCGGCGAGCAGGCACACCGCCGCCAGCAGCCGGATCCGGACGGTGCCCGCCACCCCGGGCAGCGCCGCACCGAGCACGCCCCGGCTCAGCACGAACCAGGTCGCCACGCCCAGCACGGTGCTGGGCAGCCGCAGCCACAGCGGTGCCAAGCTGACCTGGGTCAGCGGTGCGAGCAGCTGCTCGGTCAGCGCGAACGGTGTCTCCGAGGCGTTCCACCACCGGTAGTAGTTGCCGACGTTGCCGGTCCGGGCGGCGTTGCGCGCGATCGTGGTGGCGAAGCCGTCGTCGTCAGTCAGCGGACCGATGATCGCCCAGCCGGCCAGTACCCCGATCAGACCAACGTCGACCCAGGCCGTGCGCCTCCAACCGGGATGAATGCGTGGGCGCTCGGTAGCGCGTCGAGGGCGGACCAGCAGTCCGAGCGCGATCAGCGCCGTGAGCAGTTGCACGGCGATGAGCAGGATCTTGACCCGGCTTGGGCTGGTAGCGAATGGGCTGGCGGTGCGGGCGGTCACGGCCATCCCGGCGGCCTGCCCGGCGTCGAGGTCGGTACGAAAGGCGAACACTTTAGGCACCGGTTCGGCGAGCGTGATCGGCTTGGTGCTCCCGATGGTGATCACTGTTCCGGTCGGGTCGGCGTGCACCCGGGTCTGGCAGTCGCTGAGGATTCCGGCGACCGGCTGGGTGCTCACCACCCGGGGACCCAACAGCAGCTGCGCCACGCCGGCTTCGGTCCGCAGCACCAGCCCGTCCCCGTTGGGGCCGGTCGCCAGGACGGTGACGGCACCGCCCCGGTCAGTCGCGGCGTGAATCGCCGAGCACGGCACGGTCGCAGTCAGCTCCGCTGGCCGGTACGGCGCGAACAACGCCGTACTCGACACCACAGAACGCCCAGGAGCGGGCCAGCTCACCGTGGTCTGTTCCGCGATCACCGGCAGGAACGGCAGCACCGACGCCACCACGACGCCCAGTAGTCCCACCAGCAGGGCGAGTGCGGTGCCGGTAGGTCGATGCGCAACGCTGGAAGCAGCGAACAGTGCCGGACCCTTCCGCAGTGATCGTTCCTACCCACGCTCTCCCGTTCGGGATGCTGAGCGTACCCAGACGGCGTCAGCCGAGGTCGGCCGCGAGGACGGTAGGCAGGTCGCCCGCGTGCACGATGCAGAGGCGATGGGTTGTGCGGGTGAGGGCGACGTAGAGGTCGTTGAGACCGCGGGGTGACTCGGCCACGATCGCCGCCGGATCGACCAGCACTACCGCGTCGAACTCCAGGCCCTTGGCGTCGTGGACGGTCAGCACGGTCACCGGTGCATCGAGGTCATCGACGCCCGGCGCGCTCTGCTCTGATGAGCCCAGGATCGTGCGCAGCTCGTCCAGCCGAGCCGCCGGCGCGAGCACGGCGAGCCGGCCGTCGCCCACCGCGGCGACCTCCTCGGCGACCACCGCGGGTAGATCGTCGGCCAGCGAGCTCACCTGGACCGCTCGGGGTGCCACGCCGCTGCGCCGCACCGCTCGCGGGGGGGTGATGTCGACGTCGATGGCGGCCAGCACGTCGTCGGCGAGCTCGGCGATCTCGGCTGGGTTCCGGTAGTTGATGGTCAGCTCTTCGAGGTGCCACCGCTGCGCAACGTAGGGACCTAGCACGTCTTGCCAGGAGGCCGCGCCGGCCCGGCTCCCGGTCTGGGCGAGGTCCCCGACCACCGTCATCGAACGGCTCGGGCAGCGCCGCATGAGCACTCGCCACGCCATCGGGGACAGCTCCTGCGCCTCGTCGACGATGATGTGACCGTAGGTCCAGGTACGGTCCGCCGCGGCGCGCTCAGCGGTGCTCTCGTAGCCGCGGGCCCGCTGCCGGTCGGCCAGCCGATCGGCGTCGATGAGGTCGGTGGCGCGCAACAGCTCAGGGTCGAGGTCCTCGTCGAGGTCCAGGATGTCCAGCACGCCTTGCGCATACTGCAACTCCGCACGCAGCGCGGCGGCCTCCCGGGCGGCCTCGGCGCTGCCGTCTGACCCGAGCAGCTCGGCGGCCTCGTCCAGCAATGGGACATCGGCGGGGGTCCACACCAGCTCGGGATCGACGTCCGGACTCGGCGCGGATCGCGCCAGCAGGTCGCGTTCGTGGTCCGATAGCATCCGGTGCGTTGCGCTGGTCAGCTGCTGCCGGTCGGCATAGAGGTCGGTGAGCAGCTGCTCCGGGGACAGCGTCGGCCACAGCGTCTCCAGCGCGGCGGTCAGCTCTGGACTACCCCGCAACTCGGTGCGGATGTCTGCCAGGTCCCCGCGGCTGAGAACGTCAGGGCCAAGGCCGGTCGCGATGTGCTCAGCGAGGACCGTCACGACCTCTTGCTGGAAGATCCGCTTAGCCTCGTTATGCGGACGATGCGAGCGCCGGGCCCGGGTGCGAGCTGGCAGGCACACCGCGCTGTCCAGCCGGACGTGCTGCGCATCGACGGTGAGCTCGATCGGTTCGGTGGGTACCTGCTGGCGGTTCCGGATCGCTACGGCCAGCACTTTCGCCATCTCCAGGCGGCCTTTGACCGCGGCGGTCTCCTCGGACTCGGCGCCGCGGGCGTGCAGCCCCGGATGCAGCTGCGCCACCGTGCACAGCAACACGCTGGTCTCACCCAGGGAGGGCAGTACGTGGCCGATGTAGCGCAGGAACGTCGAGTTGGGACCGACCACCAGCACGCCCCGCTTGGCGAGCTGCCGGCGGTGGGTGTAAAGCAGGTACGCGGCTCGGTGCAGCGCGACGGCGGTCTTTCCGGTGCCCGGCCCACCCTGGACGACGAGCACTCCCTGCGGCTTGGCCCGGATGATCCGGTCCTGCTCGGTCTGGATGGTCGCAACGATGTCGGACATCTGGCCGGTGCGGCTCGCTGTCAGCGCGGCCATCAGCGCTGCCTCACTGGTCAAGCTGATCCGGGTGGCGGTGTGCTCGGCGCCGTCCAGCCCGGCACCGTCGGGCAGGAAGTCGAGCACTTCGTCCTCGACAGCGAGCACCGTCCGGCTCCGGGTCCGGATGTGCCGGCGGCGGTGAACACCTTCGGGGCGCGCGGCGGTTGCGGTGTAGAACGGGCGGGCCGCGGGTGCCCGCCAGTCGATCAGCAGTGGCCGATAGTCGTGCTGCTCATCGAGCAGCCCGAGCCGCCCGATGTAGCGCCGGCCGTCCTCGTCGTCGTCCTGGTCTGGGTCCGCGTCGTCGTCGGGGAGGTGCAGGTCCAGGCGCCCAAAACACAGGCCCTGCTCGACGCCGTCGAGGGTGGCGAGCTGATCTGCGTACATCGCGGCGGCGGCGTCGCGCTCGCTGCGCGCTTGCGGGGTGCCGGCGTTGGGTGCTTTCAGGACCTGAGTGAGCCGCCCCACGGTGTAGCGGCGGCGTTCATCGAGATGCTGGTAGAGCAGGGTGAGGTAGTCCTGCTCGGCCGCCAGTACGTCGGAGGTTGTTGTGGGAACCGACACGCGATGCAATCCACCTTCTGCGCTTCGACGGGGGAACCTGGGACTAGAAACCAGCCGGCGGCTGCGGACATTCCGCTGCGGACATTCCAAGGTAGCAAGACTGCCACCGTCCGGTGACATGGATCATCCGGTGTAGACGCGGCCGGTGTAGCGCTGCCCGATCAGCGTGGGAAGCCGGGTCCACCCGGCGCGTCGCAGCGCCCCGACGTGCAGGTCCACCAGCCCGACGGGGTGGAGGTAGATCACCTCGTCGATGTGGCCCCAGCCAAGCATGGGCGCGCCCGGCGGGACGAGCCTCGAGGGCACCTCAACGAACTTGGCGGTGCGGTCGACCTGCAGCAACGTGCCGCCGTTGTCGGCGAAGGTCGAGTTGTCGAGGATCGAGTCCTCCAACCCGTCCGCGGCCCGCAGTCGCAGCGCAGGAGGCTGCACCAGGCCGTCTCGCACAGCGATCTGCTGCACGCAGGGCCACAGCGCGGCGGATACCTGGTCGGCGAACACCGGCCGTCCGGCGATGAAGTCGGTGACCGGGCGGGGCGCGGTCAGCCGCGGCTGCGCCACGGCCAGCCAACTGGCCGGACCGGCCACGCGGTCCTGGGCCACCACCCGCACCGCCGTCGGCGCGGCCAGGCCGGCGTCGGCCAGCGCCACGGCCACCTCGGTCCAGTTCGGTTTGTCCCCGACTGCGGGCAGCGGCACCGTACGCACCTGCCCCGGTGCGGCCGGGTCGCCGGTTGCCACCTGCACCACCAGCCGCTGCTCCTGGTTGAGCTTGCCTCGCATCGGCACGGTCACCCAGCCGCCGGCAAGGTGACCGGGCAGCGGGTACCAGGGAGTCTGCAGGGACCCGGTGCCAGTACCACCGGGCACGTCGTCGTGCCAGACCGTGCTGTTCGGCAGTGCGCTGATCGGTACCGGCGTCGATTCCGGCAGCCGTGTTGCCCGCATATCGCCGGTCAGCGCTGCGGACCCGACCGCCGGCCCCAACCCTGGTGCAACGCCGGTAAGTACCTGCACCGCCGGGGCCAGGCCGCACGGTCGGCCGGTGAGCGCTCGCAGGTTCATCAGCGTCACCGAGGTGCCCGGGTACTGGCGCAGCGGCGCGATGGTGAACACCAGCAGCATCAGCGCCACTCCGAGGCCGGTCGCGGTGACCAGCACGGCCCGGGTTGGTCCCAGCCGGCGCAGCCACCACCAACCCACCGCGGCGACGGCCAGCCACAGCAGCGGGTTGCGCAACGCCAGCGGTCCCAGCGATGGTGCGAGCAGGCTCTGCTCGTACGGCCGGTCGATGAACAGGTGGTTGCCGAAGGGCTGGCCCCAGTCCGACAGCGGGCGCCACAGGTTGGGTCCGGCGAAGGCGACCGACACGGCGGCCACCAGCCCGGCGCTGCCGATCGCCATCGTCGCGGCGCCGACCCGCCGAGGTAGCGGCGATCGGATCAGCGCAGTGGCCAACAGCACGGTGGCCGGCGCTGCGACCGCCCCGAAGTGGTTCACCCATTTCGTCGGAGTGAGCGCCATCACCACCAGCCCCAGCGCGGTGATCGCCGCTGCCTCACCCAGTAGCTGGCCGCTGCGCCCTGCGGTGCCCGGACGCCGCCCCGCGCCCAGCGCCACGGCCAGCAGCACACCCAGCGTCAGCAGCACCGGCAGCCGCTTGCCCCACGCCCCCCGCTCGTCGGGCACCAGCAGGTCGGCGTAGTGCAGGTACTCCTCGTACCAAGCGTATTGACGGTAGTACCAGCGGTGCACCGCAACCGATTCCAGCACGTCGCCCACGGTGGCGTCGGCAAAGGCGACTGGGATGACGATTGAGGCGGCCGCGCCCACCACCAGCGCGGCCGTGACCGGGCTGCGCGCAGACTCCGCCTGCCACCACTGCCACAGCCACGGCAGGCACACCATCAACGGTGCGGCGGCGACCAGGCCGGTAGGAGACGCCGTCACGGTAAGCGCGGCGACGGCGACGGCGACGGCGAACACCCCCACCGAGCGACGCCGGCGGGCCAACTCGGAGAACACGAGCACCCCGGCGGTGCCCAGCGCGATCAGCGGTTCGGGGCGCAGCGTCATGCCGTAGGGCAGCCACCACAGCAGGTGCGCGGCCGCCACCGCCCACGCCACCAGGGGTCGCTGGGCGACCCGGCCCAGCGCCGTGGCGACCAGCACCCGAAGCAGCGCGTAGGTCGCCAGCCCGTAGGCCAGCGGCAGCAACCGCATCCAGCCCAGGCTCCACTGGCCGCCGAGAGCGCCCCAGGCCTGCATCGCGTACTGGCTGGCGACAAACGGGTTCTCGGTGACGTTGAACTGGTAGATGACATTGCCCAGGTAGCCCGACTGCATCGCATTGCGAGCCATCAGCAGATACCACGAGTCGTCGATGTTGACCGGACCGGCGACCACCCAGAAGAGCGACACTGCGACGACCGCAGCATCGGCCCATGACAGCCGCGGCCGCACCAGGCCGGATCCGGCGCCGGGCCACCGGCGCCAGGCCAGCACGAGCAGCGCTGCCAGTGCAAGACCGTGCGCGACCAGCACTGCCGTCTTGAGCAACGTGGGCCGCGACTGGTAACGCGCGTCGGTGTGCAGCTGTACCGAGAGGCCGGTTGCTGTGCCCACGGCATCGGTCTGGAGCTCGGCGACCTCGGGTACCAGCAGATGCGTCCGGGTGGCGATGCCGGCACCGTCCCTGGCCACCCGCACGCCACCCGCATCGGCGAGCACCTGGTAGGAGCAGCGGACGCTGGGCACCGCCTCGCGTAGCACCTCGGCACCGGAGGCGGTGACCGTCACGACGCCCTGCTCTGCGGCCACCACGAGGCCCTCGCCCGGGGCGGTGCCCACGTCGGCGGGCAACGTGCGCAGCGCCTCACCGCCACCCGGTTGGGCGTCCAACACGTGCAGCGTCGCGCACGGGATCGTCGCGGTGAGCTGCAACGGGCGGTAGGGCGACAGTGGCAGCACCGTAGATCTGGGTTGCTGCCCGGCAGGTGGCCAGCTCACCACCGGATCGTCGGCGATCACCGGCGCGAGCATCACCAGGATCCCCAACACCCCGGTGACCAGCGCCAGCGCAGCTATCACCCATCCCAGCCGGCGTCGATCCCCGACGTCCAGGCCAGCACGGATAGGCACCGCGGCAGGGTACGACCAACGCACTTGCCCGGTGTGGTTGGTGTCGGGCTCGCCGTAGCGGTGGCTAGGGTGAGTGAAGGTGCGCCGGGAAGGCTGGTCGGCAGCAGCTGCTTCAGGAGGTTGCGGTGCCTGCCGCCTTGACCCGGTCGCCCGGCGGTGTCGGAGTCTGCGGTGAATGACGTTGTCCCGTTCGGTGTGGTCATTGCGATCATCAGCGCAGCTGGGCTGCTGGCGGTGTTGTCCAACCGGGTCAGCGAACGGATCCGGGTGCCGGCTCCAGCGATCTTCCTGGTAGCCGCTGCGGTCGCTTCGGACCTTGTGCCGGCGCTGGGTCGGGTGCCTGTTCTCACGGTGCAGCGGGTGGTCACCGTGATGTTGATCTTGCTGTTGTTCGACGGTGGTATGCACATCGGCTGGCGCCGGTTCCGTGCCGCTGGCGGCGGGGTGCTGTGGATCGGTGTGGTCGGCACCGTGGTCACCGCGGTGGGGGTGGCGGTGCTGGCGCACCTGGTGTTCGGCTTCGACTGGCGGGCCGCGCTGCTGCTGGGTGTCGCGCTGGCCCCAACTGACCCGGCCGTGGTGTTCTCGGTATTGGGCCGGCGGGAGATTTCCGGCCGGTCAGGCACCCTGCTGGAGGGTGAGTCCGGGGTGAACGACCCGGTCGGTATCGCCGCGATGGCGGCGCTGCTGGCTGCGGGAACCACCGGTGGCTGGCACGCCGTGGGTGCCGGAGTGGGCGAGTTCGCCTTGGAGATGGTCGTTGGTGCCGTGGTCGGCGTCGCGGCCGGGTACGCGTTGTCGGTGGCGATGCGCCGGGTACCACTGCCGAGCGGGGCGCTGTACCCGCTGCGGACCCTGCTGGGCGCCGGGGCGATCTACGGGCTGGCCAGCCTGGCCCACGGTTCGGGGTTTCTGGCCGTGTTCGTCGCCGGAATCCTGGTCGGGGACCTGCGCGCCCCGTACAAGGCTGAGATCGAACGGTTCCACTCGTCGCTGGCCAGCTTGGCGGAGATCGTCGCGTTCGCGATGCTCGGCCTGACCGTGTCCCTGACCGGGCTGGCTCATGGCACCGCCTGGTGGGTTGGTCTGGTTTTGGCGGTGCTGCTGGCCCTGGGGGTGCGCCCTGTGCTGGTCGGGCTGCTCCTGCTGCCCATCAAGATCAGTAATGGCGAGCGGCTGTTCGTGATGTGGTCGGGGCTCAAAGGCGCGGTGCCGATCCTGCTGGGCACCTACATCCTGTCCGCCGGCGTGCCCGGGGCCGAGCGGCTGTACCAGATCGTGGTCGTCGTGGTGGCCTTCTCGGTCATCGTGCAGGGCGGCCTGGTGCCCACCGTGGCCCATCACACGGGAGTGCCCATGCGGGTCCTGCAACCCGAGCCCTGGGCGCTGGGGATGCGTTTCCGCGACGAGCCCACCGGCCTGCACCGCTACGACATCACCGCCGGTGCGCCCGCGGACGGCTGCACCATCGCCGACCTCCCTCTGGGCGAAGGCACCTGGATCAGCATGATCAACCGTGACGGTGGCCTGGTACCCGTCCGCGGCAGCACCGTCCTGCAGGCCGGTGACGAGGTACTGCTGCTGGCCGACCCGGACTGCGACACCGACCCGCGGCCGCTGTTCACTCGGCGGCACCCCTAACCCGGGCGGCCCATCGGACCCGAGAACGTCGGGCTCCACGTTCAGTCAGTGGTGTTTCCGTGGTAGCTCTTGGCGGCGAGGGTGGGAAGGCGCGTCCAGCCGGCCCTGCGGACTGCGTCGACGTGCAGGTCGACCCATCCGACCGGGTGGTCGTAGACGACCCGCTCAACCCGGCCCCAGGGCAACGTGGGCGGCCCGCTGGGTACCAGCCGGGCGGGCATCCGCACCGCAGTGGCGGAGCGGCTCACAGGGACCTCGGTGCCGCCCCGGTGCAGCTCGAACGCGAGATCGAGGAAGCCCCGGCCGAATTCCTCGTCGCTGAGCACCAGCGCTTGGGGCGCCCGGGCGATGCCATGCGCAACGCCGACCTGGTCGAGGCAGGGCAACAGGGCCGCGGTGAGCTGGTCGACATACACCGGCCGCCCGGCGATAAACGTGGTCAGCGGGCGCCATCCGGCCAGCCGCGGTTGACCTACCGCAAGCCAGCTGTCGGCATCGGTCACCATCCAGTCGCGGATCACCACCCGCACGCTCGATGGTCGCCGTTTGCCGAGCCGGTCCAGGGCAACGGCGGCTTGGTGCCACTGGGTCCTGGGCACGGCCGGATCCGGCCGCAGCGACGTGCTGCCCGCCACGGCGGGGTTCGGCCCGGCGGCCGTGGCGTACTCCAAGGTCAGTTGCTGGGCGGCTCGCGCGCCGAGCAGCGGCACCAGCAGGGTGGTGCCACCATCGGGGGGCAGTGCGAACCACGGCGTGACGAGCAGGCCCGCTGGGCTCGTCAGTGAGCTCGTGTCCGGGTCGCTGTGCACGTCGGTGTTGACGGCGTCGTGCCAGACCAGCGTGCCTGGATTCGGTGCGGGCACCGGC
Organism: Pseudonocardiales bacterium; assembly: GCA_025465385.1. Classification (GTDB taxonomy): domain Bacteria; phylum Actinomycetota; class Actinomycetes; order Mycobacteriales; family Pseudonocardiaceae. The sequence goes on along the minus strand of JAODNG010000188.1, from coordinate 1,740 downwards.
TCGGGTAACGGCCGGCTTGCCGCTGCGGCGAACCCGCCCTCGGTGATCGCCGCTCCTACCGGCACCGGTTGCGCCGGGCTATCGACGAGGACCTGCGCGTAATCGGCCAGTGTGCAGGGCTCGCCTTGGGCTGCCCGAACCGCCGACAGGGCCACCGACCAGCCCGGGTACTGGCGCAACGGGGCCCACCAGAAGACCACGATGATCATCACTACCATCGCCGTCGAGCCGGCCAGCAACACCGCTCGGTCGGGAGTCAGTGCCGAGTCCCGACCGTGGCGCTGCCGCCACCACATCCACCCGCCTACGGCCACCGCGACCGCCACCCAGACCAGCGGGTTTGCCAGCTGCACGGGTCCCAGCTTCGGTCGCATACCCACCAGGTCGGGCTGGTCGGCGGACGCGGTGAGGTGGTTGCCGAACGGCTGGCCGCGGTCGGAGTAGGGCCGCCACAGGTTGGGCCCGGCGAAACTCCAGGACACCGCACCGATCACCAGCGCTGTTCCCACGGTGGCTGCGATGGCGCTGGCACGATGTCGCCGCAGACCAGACCGCACCGCGGCCAGCAGCGGGGAGCGCAGCAGGGCGGCGGCGAGCAATACCGTGGGCGCGGCCGCCGCCGCCCCGAAATGGTTGACGAACTTCGTCGGCGTCGGCGCGAGCAACGCCAACGCCAACGCCGAGCACCCCGCGCTGTTCAGCAGCAACCGCCGCACCGGATCGCCGTCGCGGTCTCTGCCTGACCCTGCGCCTCCCGAACTGCGCAGTACCGCTGTCCGCAGGCGGGTAAACAGCGCTGCCGTGGAGTTCGGGAGGCGCAGTGCAGGTGAGCTGAGCACGGCATCCAGGGTGACGATCAGGAGGACTGCGATGGTGAGGACTACCGGGGCGCGGCGGGCCCACTGGCTGGAATCCTCGAAGCTCAGGATCGTTTTGTAGTGGACGTTCTCCTGGTACCAGGAGAACGTCTGGTAGTACCACCGGTGCACTGCGGCGGACTCCAGCACGTCGCCGAGCGTCGCGTCGGCGAATCCCACCAGCACCAGGCTGGTGCTTGCGGCGGCCAGCAGCAGGACCGCGGCCACCCGCGCCGCGGCGCGCTGTGCGCGCAGCCACCGCCACAGCCACGGCAGCGCCAGAACCAGAGGTGCTACGGCGACCAGCCCGGACGGGGACACCGACATCGCCAGCGCGGCGGTGGCGGTGGCGGTGGCCAGCACGCCGAGCGAGCGACGCCGCCGGGCCAGCTCGGCCAGCAGCAGCGTCGCAGCGGCCAGCAGCACGATCAGTGGTTCGGGACGCAGCGTCATCCCGTAGGGCAGCCACCACAACAGGTAGGCCACCAGCAGCGCCCAGGTAGCCCGGCTGGTGCCCAGCTCGCGACCGAAACCCGCCACGAGCAGCAACCGCAGCAGCAGCCAGGTGAGTAGCCCGTAGGCCAGCGGCACCAGCCGCATCCACGCCAGGCCCCACCCGCCGAGCGAGCCCCATAGCTGCAGCACGTACTGGCTGGCCACGAAGGGATTCTCGGTGACGTTGAACATGTAGATCGCATTACCGACCGACCCGGAGGCGTTGGCACCGCGGGCCATCTGCATGTACCACGAGTCGTCGAAGTTCGTCGGAGCCAGCAGCACCCACACCGCCGAGACGGCGACCAGCACGGCGGCGGCGGCGGCCAGCCACCATTTGCGTTTCAAGATCTTCATCTGCTGTCCTTCTCCTCCGGCGGGGCCGGAA
>JAODNG010000180.1 GCA_025465385.1 Pseudonocardiales bacterium | reverse complement strand
GGCTGCCTTCTCGCTCTGGTGCCAGGCGAGGACGCTTTTGCATTAAGGCAGCAGTGTCCCTGTTCGGGTTGGGGCGTATCAGGTGGTGTCCGGGTCGGCTCTTTAGGAGTGAGTGGGTCTGCTGTGTCAGGTGGTGGGCCAGGGGGGTGGCGGGATCAGAGAGCGTGTACGCAAGCTCGGGTGTCAACGGGTTGGGCTTGGACGCCGAAAGTGGAGGAGGGCATGCGATGCCGTTGAGGTCCTATGGGGTTTTGTCGGGCAGTGTTGTGGACACGCGCCGTGAGGGATCTACCGACAGCCCGCACTACCAGATTCACCTGCTGGACAGCGCTGGGGTGCACTATCGGGTGGCGGTCAACGTTGAGTCTGCCCAATCGCCCTCGGAGCTGCTCTACCTCGTCGTCGATGACTTTCAGCACCCGATCACTGGCTCCCTCTCCGCGGTCGGGTCCGGGTGGACGGCGCTTGCGTCCCGGCCGGGTGGGGCGAATCTGGACTACATCCGGGCGAACCTGTTCGACCCGGCCGCGATGCGGTTGCTGCCCCCCGACCTCAGCGGCCCCGAGAATGACCTCGCGGACTTGCTCGATCACTACGTCCAACGCGCCACCGGCGACCCCCAGGTCACCGCCTACATGTTCGGGCAACGCTTCGGCCCCGAACCGACCGTTCCGGACAAGGTGTTCGGGTTCCTGCCCGGTAATGGTGTCCATGACGTGCACATGAATCAGGGCAACAGCGCATCATTTTCCCGTGACGACGGGGTCTGGCAGGACGGCGGCGTGCTGCTGCACCTCGCTGCCGAGTCGAGGTGGGTGGCGATCTTCCTGGCGTTTCAGAGCCAGGCCTGGCACACCGACGACACCACCGGCCACACCCTCGATGACACCCAGCCCCGCTCGGGCACCGCCGGTACCGAGCCCGCCCGCGTGATCGCAGCACTGGTCAACCCCGTCGGCGGCGCCCCCGAGGCCGAGACCATCACGCTGATCAACGCCTCCCCCACCGCGATCGATTTGACCGGCTGGCGGATCGCGGACCGCGCGAAACACACCTGCCCCGTCCCCGCCGGGAAACTCGCCGCTGGCGCCACCGTCGTTCTCACCCCGAGCAACGGGGTTGCGCTGGGCAACAACGGGGGAGTGATCACTTTGCTCGACCCGCACGGGCTGAAAGTCCACGGGGTGTCCTACACCGCCGAACAATCCCACGACGAAGGCTGGACCATCACCTTCTGACCTCGGTTTCCCCGGCGCCGACACCGGCACCGCGCTGCGCACTGACGTTCACCCGGTGCAGACCTGCCGGTGGGGGACTACGCCGCCAAACCTGACCACCGTTACACCTACCGCGTCGTCGCCCTCACCGGCAGCCCCGGCCAGCTCACCCCCGTCGAGGAGGTCAGCGTGGCTGTGCGCACCGAAGGGCACCGCCTCGGCGCGCACACGATCGTGTTCAACCGGGGCGCCACGCCCTCCCTCAGCGGCCAAGCCGTCACCGCACGTAAGACCTTCGCCGTGAACGACACCTGGGTACAACGCTGGTACCAACCCAACTCCGCCCGCGACAAAGAACGACACCTCTTCGCCGGAACCTGATGGAATGAAGGAGCGGGGCCTCCGCTCCTCGCCTTGTCGACGCGGCTGCTACTTGCCGATGTCCTCGTGCCACAGCTCGGGGTGAGAGGTGATGAAGTCACGCATCAGCTCGATGCACGCGGCGTCTTCCAGCACGGTCACCGTCACCCCGTGTTCAGCCAGCCAGTTATGACCACCGTGGAAGGTCACTGACTCGCCGACCACCACCTGTCCAATGCGGAACTGCCGTATTAGCCCCGAGCAGTACCAGCAGGGTGAGAGGGTAGTGACCATCGTCGTATGCCGGTAGCCGCGCCGCCGCCCGGCCGCGCGGAAGGCCACCGTCTCGGCGTGCATCGAGGGGTCGTCGTCCTGTACTCGGCGGTTGTGGCCGCGTCCCAACAGCTTACCGTCGGGGCCGAAGAGTGCCGCCCCGATCGGGATGCCACCCTCGGCCAGACCCAGCCGCGCCTCCTCCAGCGCCACCACCAGCATCGCCGCCACTGCTGTGTCCCTCGTCATGGCACCACTCTGCCGTTTCATGGATGGCATGATCTGTACCGGATTTTGTACCGGGTCACGCGAGGAATGACATGGGCGCCAAGACGACCCGATCTAAGTGCGCCACCGGAGCGTGCAGGCTCTATCAGAGGGGGCGAGTACCGCCTTGCAAAGGAGCGGGCCGTCACGCGCCGTGAGCTGGGGGGTGTCCCTACGACGGTCAGCGAGATTCTGCCCGTCACGGTCAGTGATTCCCCGTGAGTCCCCGTGGGAACGGGCACGCAAGGTGCACGTACCAAGATCACCGGGCGTGCGTGCATGGCTTGGTAGGCGTGGTGCCTCGGCCGGGATAGGTTCTCAGGTCGGTTGGGGCATGGCGCGGGAGATGAAGGTGATGGCGCGGGCTTCGGGGATGGAGTGGTGGATGGCGTCTCCGACGAGGCAGCCGAGTCTGTCCGCGGTGTGTACGGACAGGGTGGGGCCGACCCAGCCTTCGATGTCGATGCGCAGGGTGCGTCCGGCCCAGCGCGCGCGGGCGTGCGCGTGGGCGATGCCCTCGACGCTGACGGCGGCGTGTTCGGCGGGGACCAGCACATCGTCGTCGACGCCGTCGCGCAGGCGGTGGGAGACCTCGGTGGTGACTTCGTAGCCGACATGGCAGATGAACAGGGTGACGGCGAGCCCGGCGATGGGGTTGCCCCACGGCTGGCCCAGCGCGACCGCGATGAGCCCGACGAGTTGTATGTCCGGTCCTACGGTGCTGACTGATTCGTCAATTCCTCACGTTGCCGGGAATGAACTACAGCAACAGGGCCCGCTGCCGAAGTTCACCGACGAACGGGACATCCTCGCCAAGCGTGCTTGTTCTCTGTCTTCAGCGACACAACTGTCCCGGGTGGTTCTCCTCGTTCACCCTCCTGCCGTGCCTTGTGCTCTGGAGCTGCTCGGGCCTGCGGCGGGGGCGAACGGTTGGGCTGGTGTATTTGCGTGGGTGCTGCCGGTCTCCTATGTACTGGCGCAGCCCAAGATCGGCCGTGTCGACGGCGCGCGCTATCTCCGAAGGAGACGTACTGGTGTCGGCCCGGGGGGAGATCAGATGACGAGTCGTCCTGAGCACGTACAGCGCCGAGCTGACCCCAGCGGTGGGACACCGATCAGCGTCGAAGTCGTCCGCCACTGCACCCCCCAGTGGACTGAATCGGGGCGCGGACTGCAGCGCTCGCCTTTACTGGATGGGTTCTGAAGCGGGAACTCAACCCTATGGAGTTCCCCGCCCGCGGCTGGGAAGCGGGCGGCACGTCGGGGACTCCCCTTCCGGGACCGTGCCGCCCGCCCCACCTGCACGTCCGACCGCGGCGCGGCGGCCGAACGCAGCATGTATCGGGTGATGGTGACGGATCGTTAGCGTGCGGCTACTTCTCGTGCTGTGTGCACAGGTCAGACCGGCCCGGGCTCCGGGCGCCTCCAGGCCCGCGGGTAGTCCGTAACTAGTCCGCAAACAGCCATCACTGGCCAACGTTGCCAAACGGTGATGTGGCAGGTCAGAGCAACGGTGGCGCCGTAGAAGAGGGCGCAACGTCCCTGAACACGTTCCGCTTCACCATGTGAGGACGCAACGTTATGCAGCTGGCACGCTTCCGCACGGCCGCGCAGAATCTCGGAGTTTTCTTGATTCAGAGCGTTCCATGATCAGGCCGGCGTGGATACACTCCGTACACGACGAGAGGTAGGACCGTGCGTGCCGCGAGCGAATCGACTGCTGCGTACTGCGCGGAGCCCGCGGGATCCTTGTGTCGGAGCCGTTACGAGCCGGTGGTCCTCGGCGTGATCGACGAGGTGTGTCTAGCAATGTGCGCAACCTAAGGAGAAATCATGCATGAATATGGCGTCTCACTTTTCGGTCTCGTGTACATCATCATCGGTGTCGTGGTGGCGCTCAGCAATGGATACACCATCCATAACGTCAGTGAGCTCCTGTCGTTTGTCTTAGCCATGTTCCTTTGGCCCCTCGTGCTTCTCAACGTGAACCTCCATGTCGCCGTCTAGGCCATTTGTCTACCCATTCGCTTTTCATTCTCCTGCACTTACCTGATGTGACCAGACACAGCCTGGTGCCGCAGCAGCACGGCAGGGACACGGCGCTCGTCCTTCACCACTGAGCCGTGCCGTGGCTCAGTGGTGCGTTGCTGTGAGACGCTCCGCGCCGCGGGCGCCCTGCCAACCCCGAGCTCCGGCCGGAGTGCCCGTGTCGCACACAAAGTAGTCAAAGATTGGATGAACACCCCACTAACGAGTGAAGCATGCACCTCGCGTGGCCTATCGTTCCGCTTGATTCGTCTCCCGGCGGGGACGAAGAACGCGAAGACGGGGGCCGAACGGAGAGGTTGGCTGCATGCTGGACCGGGACGTGGTCGATCATCAGCGTGGTATGTCTGACCAGGAACAGCTGCTTGCCCAGCGCGCTTTCTTCGCGGCACCCTTCCCCACGGCGCCCGACGATCTTTACTCATACAGCGTTGGGGGAGTCATCGAACGGGCCCGAGAGCGAGTGATTATCCGGCCACACGCCCAGTTGAGTACCAATACGTTCTTCGGGCGTTTCCCGGCCAGCTACTGGCAACGGTGGACTGAGGCCACCCAGGTAGAGGTCAGCGCGATCGTTGAGGGCACGGGCCGGATCTCGGTCCGGGCGTCCGACAGCGTCGGTGACCTCCGGACCATCGCGACCGTGATGGTCGCGGACGCCCAGCACGAGCAGGTGCGGCTGCAGGTGCGAATTGACAGGTTCGTCGACGGCGGAGCGATGTGGCTGGACGCGTCCACCGGCAAGGCTCCACTTGCGCTCGGCGCGGTTCACTGGTCGGTGACCAAACCCCAGCAGGTTCACCCGGTCGCGGTGGTGATCTGCACCTACAACCGCGCAGCCGACTGCCTGCACACCCTCACGACGCTGTCTGTTGACAACACTGTCTTATCCATGGTGGACGCCATCTACGTCGTCGATCAGGGCAACGACACCGTCGAGTCCCGACCAGAATTCGTCGACCTGCAGCGCTTCCTCGGACCGAAACTGCATTACCTCAGGCAGTCGAATCTAGGGGGCGCTGGTGGCTTCACCCGAGGGCTGTATGAGGTCACCGAGGTCAGCCAGGCTGACCGTGCCCATGTTCTCTTCATGGACGACGACATCATGCTTGAGCCCGATACCGTGATGCGGCTTGCTAGCTTCGCCAACTGCGCAACTGCCCCTACCATTGTCGGGGGCCAGATGCTTTACCTTTTGCATCCGGACCAGTTGCACGTAGGCGCGGAGGCCACCGATCTGAAGATCCTGCGACCCGGGTTGCCGGTCAAGGACGCGCTCGTTCAGGCAGATCTGACCAAGCAGCGCCAGGACATCCGGGTGGATGCGGAATATAACGCCTGGTGGGCTTGCCTCGTTCCCTCCGAAGTCGTCGCCGCAATCGGTTACCCTCTTCCGCTGTTCTTTCAGTGGGATGACATTGAGTACGGATTGCGGGCCCGCGCCCACGGTTTCCCTACAGTGACGTTGGCCGGTGCCGGGGTGTGGCACGCAGACTTCCACTGGAAGGATTGGGATGATTGGCCTCGGTACTTCAGCCTACGCAACTCACTGATTGTCAACGCGCTGTACGGTCGAACCAACCGCACGGACACCGCACGATTCTTACTGAAGGAACTGCTGCTCTACATCGCCTCCATGCGGTACGGGCTGGCAGCCACCCTGATCATGGCCATAGAGGACTTTCTGACCGGCCCGAAGGTATTGCTCGACGGTGGTATCGAAGCGGCCGCCGGCGTTCGCAAGCTGCGCGGGGAATATCCCGAGACGACGCGCCATCCCGCGCATGGGATCCCCGGTATCCCCTCAACGGCGATGCCGGTTACCGCGGCCCAACCGGCGCCCTCGAAGCCTCGGCTGGTGCTGGCCAAACGGTTGCTCTGGCAGTTGCTTCGCAAACCCCGCGGTATCGCCGCGGTGAGCGTCCGCGATGCGCACTGGTGGCACGTGTCCCTATTCGAGACCGCAGTGGTGACGGAACCGTCGCAGGAGGGCGTACGGGTCCGTCGGCTCGACCGCAGCGCGATGTTGAAGTTGGGCACTCAGGGCATGCGGCTGATCGTCCGCCTGGTACGTGAGGACGCTGTGCTTCGGCACCATTATCAGAATGCCATGCCCGAGTTGACGAGCAAACAGAACTGGCAGCGGCTCTTCGACACTCGCTGAGGCGAATGTACAGCATGTCTGCAGGAGACTCATGATCGCGATACCGACCGTCACTATTTCCCTGTTTTCGGGGACCAGGCTTCGGCGACCGGTAATAGCAGCAGCCGCCGCTCTTGCTGGCGGCGTCATGTTCGCGCTCGCCCATCACGCAATGCTCGACGACAGCATGATCACGCTCTCCTACGCCCGGACCCTAGCCGAGCACGGTCAGTGGGGCATGGTCGCCGGCCTGCCTTCAAATAGTGCGACCTCCGTGCTGAATGTGCTGTTGCTGGCTGCGATCGTCGCCGTGATCGGCCATCCCGTGGTGGCGGTCGGCATCCTGCTGATGGTCACGATGGCGGCCGTGGCCTGGTGGGCTACTTTCATCGCTGAAGACGCTCGCCTCCCGATTCGCGCTTTCCCTGCTGCAATCGTCGGGTTGCTCCTGGTCAACCCCATGATGGTGTCGACGATCGGATTGGAGACTTACTTAGGCGTGGCTCTGGTGATTGGCGTTGCGCGCTATGCGTTCGCCGGCCGCCCGGCTGCAAGCGGCGTCAGCGTCGGCCTGGTCACGCTGGCCCGCCCGGACCTGGTCATTTTTGCTCTGGTGATCGTCTTTGGACTCCGACCAGCACGCCGCAGCGTGGGTCGCAGCGCGGCCACGGCA
>JAODNG010000169.1 GCA_025465385.1 Pseudonocardiales bacterium | reverse complement strand
ACGCTGGTCAACGAGTACGGGGTAAGCCGGCACACCGTGCGTCAGGCGCTGCGGCAACTCCGCGCCGACGGGGTGGTGGTCGCCGAACGCGGGCGCCAACCCCGGGTGGCGCCGCCGCCGGAGATCCAGCAGCCGATGGGTGCGCTCTACAGCCTGTTCGCCTCTGTGGAGGCCGCGGGTCTAGCGCAGCACAGCATCGTGCGACGCTTCGACACGCGCGCCGACGCCGTCGTCGCCGACCGCCTCTGCCTTGACGCGTCGACGCCGCTGGTCTACCTGGAACGCCTGCGCCTGGCCGGCGACGAGCCGCTCGCGCTGGACCGGGTGTGGCTGCCAGCAGCGCTCGCCGCGCCGCTGCTGGGCGCCGACTTCACCCACACCAGCCTCTACGCCGAACTGGCCACCCGCGCCGGGATACGGCTGGACCGCGGGCACGAGGACGTCCACGCGGTCATCCCCACTCCCGCCGAACGTGCCCAACTGCGCTGCCCACCCGGCACGGCGGCGTTTTCCATCAACCGGCGCAGCCTCGCTCAAGGCCGCCCCGTCGAATGGCGCCATACCCTGGTGCGTGGCGACCGGTTCGCGCTGGCCGCGGAGTTCGCCGCAGCCACCGGCTACCGCCTCACTCAGTAGTCCTCGATCACGACGTCGTCGGCGTCGACGAAGGCGCGCCGGTGGTTGAAGGAGATCTCCACGAAGCGTCGGTTACCCACGACCAGCGTGCGGTGGTCCGCCACATCGCCGCGGTCGAACGTCGCGTAGTAATAGTCCCCGCGGTGTGGTTCCACGCCGAGGTAGACCTGCCCGGCGGGGATCGTGTACTGCAGCGCTACAACGGTGGTCACCGGGACCGTTGCGGGGTAGGCGGCGGCCTCCGGGTAGGCGGTGCCGTAGACCGGGATGGCCGAGCGTCCCGGGCGGGGCGTGACGAGCGCGCCGTGTTCCAGTGCGCTCATCCGACTCTCCAGCCAGGCTAGCCGGCCGCCGAACCAGATCGCCGTCCATTTGCCGCGACGCTCGGCCACGACGAAAGACTGCCCAGCGACCGCACTGGCCGACCAGTCCGCGATCCGGGTGGTGCCTGGCGAACCGTCCGGATGCAGCGCCGGGTCTCCAACCAGTGCAGCGTCAGCGTGCGGCTCGGTGCGTAGGTAGACGACGTTGCTGCCCTGCGACGGTAGGTCGGTGCAGCCCTCAGCAGTGCAGTTTCGCAGTGGCTCGGTATTCGTGGCGAAGCGTGGCGCGATCGTCAGCATCGGCGGGTCGGCGACGTGCGCGGCGGGCACGGCCAGACCCTCCGATGACGCACCGCGCAGCGGCGCACCCAGCAGATCGAAGTAGTGCGCCCAGTCCCAGTACGGGCCGGGGTCGTAGTGCATCGCGGCGACTCCGGCCGGTGTGGTTCCGGGTACCTCTTCGTGGCCCAGGATGTGGTCCCGGTCCAGCGGGATGTGGTAGCGCGCCGCCAGGTAGCGCACCAACCGGGCGGAGGACTGATACATCGCCTCGGTGTACCAGCGGGCACCCTCGGCGAGGACGCCCTCGTGCTCGATGCCGATGGAATGCATGTTGAACCAGTAGTTGCCGGCCTGGTGCGCGATGTCCTTGGTGTGGACGAGTTGGGTGATCTCACCGTCGGAGGACCGGATCAGGTAGTGCGTCGAGACTCCGGTGTGCGGGTCCTGGAACCTGGCGATGGCTCGGTCGTAGCGCTCCTCGGTGTCATGGATGACGATGTAACGGATGTCATCGCCGTCGCGTGGCCGGTCGGCCTTGTGGTAGTTGCCGTACGCGGCCGGCCTGGACGGGTCGGTCTGGGCGTAAGCGGCCGGGATGAAACGGCAGTTCAGCCGGGTTGGACACTCCGGCTCATCGGTCATCTGCACTGCACCCGGTGGCTCGGCGATGGCCGGCTCAGCTCCAAACACGGCGGTGGCCAGCACCACCGCAGTCCTCAGCAGGGCGGCGGCGAGTCGACGTCTGAAAATAGTGATGTTCCTCGCAACACGGCGAACGGCCGGATCCCTGGCGGCACAATCTGACTACGCTGCGCAACGAAAGCTGTCGCGGATAGTTACGAGCCAGCAGATCCAGCGGGGGTGCCAGCGCAACTGCGACCCCGACGAACGCTGACCCTCATGTCGCTTCGCGGCAGTTGCCCGTGCCAGCATCGGTGCGGTGGCCACGCTGCGGGATGTCAGCAGACGGTTGCGCGACGCGCTGGTCGCATCGGATCCCGGACTGCTTCGGCTGCGGCTGGCCGGCACCGCCACCGCCAGCATGGTGGCCTCGTTGGGTGTGATGACCGGGATCGCCCGGCTCACCGGCCAGCCCGTCACCGCGGTGCTGCTCGGTGTCATCGTCAGCATGGTGGCCGCGATCTCGGTCAACGACCCTGAACCCGGAGCGCAGCGCCTCACCACGGTGCTGCTGCCGGTGCCGGCGGCAGCCGCGGTATCACTGGGCACGCTGCTCGCTGGGCACCGCATTGTGGCCGACGTGGTGTTCGTCGCGATCATGGTGGTCGCGGTCTATGTGCGGCGGTTCGGACCCCGCGCCACCGCGCTAGGACAAATCGGGTTCCAGTCCTACTTCTTCACCCAGTTCCTCGGCGCCCGGCCCGAGCAGCTGCCGTGGCTGGTACTTGCCCTGGTAGTGGGCACCGCGTGCACGCTGGTGTTGCGCGGTGTGGTGTTCGCCGAGCGACCGGAGCGCACACTGCGCCGCACGGTGGCGGCGTTTCAGGCCCGTGCCCGCGCTGTCGTCGACGGGGTGCGCGACGCGGTCGCCGCAGGCCGGCTACCCAAGCCGGACGGCCGGCCGCTGCGGCTGCGGCTGGCCCGGCTCAACGAGACCGCACTGCAGGTGGCCGACATTCTGGAGCGCGCTGACGCCGAACAGGCCTGGCCGGGCGTTCCCAACCGGACGCTGGCGCTGCGGATCTTCGATGCGGAGCTCACGATGGAGCGCCTGGTGGCCGCCGCCGAACAGCTCGTATGCTCGGAGCACCCGTTGTCCCCGGACGAGCGCGCCGCGCTGCTCGCAGCACTCGCCCAACTCCGGGGCCAGCTGGGCATCGCCGAGGTGCCCGACCCCCTTGCCGGCCGCGACGGCGACTCACCGGCGCGGCGGCTGGCAGCCGCGATCCATCGAGCGAGCCTGGCGATGTGCGAGACCGGCTCCCGCGAGACCCCAGAAATCGCCGCGATCGAAGAGCCGGGCAGCGACGACGAACCTGACCAAGACGCTGCCGACGAGCTCGGCCTGCGCGCTAGCACTCGGCAGGCGATCCAGGTCGGGGTGGCGACCAGCTTGGCGATCGTCGCGGGCGAGTTCATCTCCCCCAGCCGCTGGTACTGGGCGGTGATCACCGCGTTCATCGTGTTCACCAACACCACCTCCCGGGGGGAGATCCTCTCCCGCGGCTGGCAGCGGATCATCGGAACGCTGGCCGGCGTGGTGGCGGGCGTCGCAGTGGCGGTGGCGGTCGGCGGCAATACGGTCGCGTCGCTGGTCACCCTGTTCTGCTGCGTGTTTCTCGGGTTCTACCTGATGCGCGTCTCGCAGGGACTGTTCATGTTCTGGCTCACCGCCGTGCTCGCGCTGCTCTACGGACTACTCGGCCGCTTCAGCATCGACGTGCTGCTGCTGAGGCTGGAGGAGACCGCTGCCGGTGCGGTGATCGGGATCGCGGTCGCGTCCCTGATCTTGCCCAGTAGCACTCGCGACACGGTGTCCAGGCACGTCGAGGAGTTCCTGTCCGCGCTGGACGAGCTGATCGACGCCGCCGTCCGTGTTTTAGTGGGTTTCGACGGCGCCGGTGCGCAGCGGCTGCTCGCCCAAGCCCGCAAGCTCGACCAGACCCTGCTCACACTGCGCACCGCAGCCCGGCCGCTCACCACCGGCCTCGCCGGCCTCGCGGACCGGGGCGGGTTCCGCCGCACCTTGCGCACCCTGGTAGCCCTTGACCGCTACGCCCGCGGCCTGGCCCGGGTGGCCACCCAGGCAGCCGGGGCGCCTGAACCGGCGCAGCAGGCGTTGACCCGGGCGGCTGACGC
>JAODNG010000158.1 GCA_025465385.1 Pseudonocardiales bacterium | reverse complement strand
CACCCCGACGAGGGGTATCCCTGCGCTGCGGTATCTGACACTCGTCCGTCGGGCACATCACATAAGCCGGGGTAGAAGCTTCGACTGGCAGTTCAAAACAATACGGCGGTAGTGATCATGGAACACGGAGGCTAATTCACAAGCATTATGGTGGTAGTTCTTATGTGAGCCTGGAGGTATCTCCATCGGAGGTTGGCTCACAATTGTTTCACAATCCGTGAATGGCGTGTGTCATGCTTGAAGCGCAACGATTTCTGTCGTGTTGTTTCGTCGTCGGCCAGACAGCGAAATCAACGCGGAGAAACCGTTGCGGTATGAGGCTATGACAGGGCTGCGTGGTGAGCAACTCACCGAGTTGGTGAGCCGGGTGTACGCCGCACGGGGTGGTGAGTTCGTCTCTCGTGGACGTCCGTATGCGTTGGGCTTGTTCGGTTCGGTGGCGCTGGTGGTGTGTCTGATGCGCACGAATATCACCCAGGCCTTCGCTGGCGCGATTTTCGGGGTCAGCCAGGCCACCGTGAGTCGGCGCTGGGACCTGCTGCGTCCGGTGATCGCCCAGGTGCTCGCGGAGTTCGTGCCCGAGCTTGACCAGGTCGTGGGTCAGGCAACGGTGCTGGTGGACGGCACCGTCTGCCCCACCTGGGACTGGCGCCACATCCCCGACCTGTTCTCGGCCAAGGCCGGGTATCCGGGGATGAACATTCAAATCGCCGCGACGCTGAGCGGGCGACTGGTCGCGGTCGGCCCGATCCCGGTGCATGGGGCCCGGCATGACGCCCACGCCTTCGCCGCCTCTGAGCTCAAAGCCTTGCTCGCCGAGCTGTCGACCGTGGCCGACCTGGGCTATGTCGGAGTCGAGGGCATCGATATCGTCCCGTTCAAACGAGCGCCCGGAGCAGATCTCAGCACCAGCCAAGCCGAGTTCAACACCGCGTTAAGCAAAATCCGGGCTGCGGTCGAACACGCCATCGCGCACCTCAAGACATGGCGCATGCTCAGCGAGGAAGGCGGCCGGTACCGAGCACCCATAGAAAAATACCAAAGCATGCTCAAAGCCATCACCGGACTGTTCTTCTTTGCAGCTTGTGAATAACCCTCCTGGTTTGGGTGACTTCATGGATCGACCTTTGTCCACGTAAAAAGGAAACGGCTGTCAAACCGGCCGTTGCCGTAAGTCGCGCAACAGTCGGAGCAGGCAACAGGGTTTCTGCGATGCCGCTCGACCGTTCGCTTGCAGCTTGGGCATGTTCCAACGAATTTCTTTGGTGGAGCTATAACAGCATCTGCGTCGTAACAGCGTTCTGCCGTGCATCCAATGGCCTCTGCGTGGAGCTTCCACGGCCGTCCGTGGCCGGCGCGCTTACCCGCGAGAGCGTGCGCTATCTCATGTAGAACTGTGTTAGCCACGTGCTCCCAGGTATTCAACTCGGTTAGGTGACGGCTCACACTGATTGTACGAGTGCGGTAGTTACAGCTACCAAAACGGCCTTTGGCGTTGTCGAACTTAAAGCGCCAGGAGGTCAGACCGTGACGGTTCATTAATTGCCGGCTCGCCGTGGCTGCTTCTTGGAGATTCATCGCCTTAGAGCTCTTCAGCGTCGGGTGATCGGGAGTCCGGCTGCGACGCTTCGGGTTTCTCGGCGACGACGAGCGAGTTGACCACCTCGGTGTGGGGGTTGAGCACGACCAGTGGGCGAAACCCGGCCAGGTCGCTGAGCGCCAACGGTCGGTAGAGCAACGTCCGCAGCGAGTGGGCGCTGCGCGCGACCAGCAGCGCTCCGGGTCTCATGTGCCGGTAGAGGTGCTTGATCACCCGTGTCTTGTCCCCGGGATGCGGTCCGACCATGGCCGCAAGGCACACCATGTCGTAGTCGGCAACGTCGGTGCAGGCGAGCACGTCAGCACATCGGAAGCGCAACGAGGAGACGTGCAGCGCCTCGGCCAGCCGCGCCGCCAGCCGGGTGGCCTCCGGGTCGATGTCGACGTTGTCGATCTCGGTGTGGCCGTACCGGCCCGCGAGCAGCAGCGAGGTCAGCGGTAGTGGACCCGCTCCCACGAACAGCACCCGGCGCGGTGCGCACCCGGTGACTCCCAGCACAGCGTGGTGTTCCAGGCGGGTCAGCTGCTCGTAGTTGGCGAAGTAGGGAAACTCGCGCAGCTCCCGCTGCGGGTCAAGACTGGCGATAATCTGCCGCGTCCACGCACCTTCGAGCTCGAACTCGCCCGCCGAGCACAGGCTGCGCAGCCCCGGGATGATGCGACGGACGTCCGGATGCGCCAGGATCTGTCGGGCGACCTGGTCATCTTCCAGGTGGGTGGCCAGCCTGACCAGCTCACTGAACACCGCGTTGGTGTGAGCATTGGGCGAGAGAGTAGGCAAAGCCGACAGTTCCTGGTACAGACGCAGGAGATCGACGACGACGTCCGCGTGCCGAGATCCCACTAACCAGGTATTCCTCGAAGCCATCGGAGGATCATCGGGCCCACAGTCATCCAGAGGGGTGGCCGGGGTCGTGACCGGCTAGTCAGACCGCATCGTGGTCGGGGAGCCGGGCGGCGTCGAGCTCAAAGTGGACGGTGTCCCAGGCATCCGGCCGGGCGTCGAACACCTCCACCGCGGCCGGATAGGCCCGCCAGAAATCCAGGGCACCGGGCGAGGAGGCGTCGGTATGCAAACACACCACGGTGTACCCGCCCGGACCCAGCGCCCACTGGGCCGCCACCGTCACCAGCGCGCGCCCGACCCCGCGGCGCCGCCACTCCCGCACGATCCACACCCTCGCCAACTGGCCGGTCTGCTGCAGCGCGTAGCGGCGACCCAACCATGCAGGCGAGGGTGGGCTGGCCGGACCACCCGGCTTGACGACGGTGGTCCCGGCGAACGCCCCGTCGAGCTCGGCGACGAACAGCGCCCACCCCGCCCGGTCCAGATAGGTCCCGACCAGATCATCGACGTCGTGGTGCCAGCGCTGGTGGTAACCATGCAAGTCCTCGTCCAGAACCCGCCGCATGTGGTCCTCGCAGACCTCCAGGTCTTCCTTGTACGCCAGGCGCACCATGACCGTCATCGAAGCCCTCCCGCCGCATCTCCTGCGAATATAAGGCAACTGCAAAACTAACGTAACTTCGGGCGGGGAAATGTCGA
>JAODNG010000297.1 GCA_025465385.1 Pseudonocardiales bacterium | reverse complement strand
GCCCGGGACGCGTTCGAGGGCCTGCGACTGATGGACTCGATCATGACTCGGAAGCGGGGCGGCACGGTGGTCGCCGACCCGAAGGAGGAGGCCAAGGCGGCCGAGCGCAAGGCCCGCCGCCAGCGGTCGCTGCGCATCGCCCAGGCCCGTCGAGACCGCGACGCCGGCACCGAGGCGCCGGTACCAGCACGGTCGTCGGTGGCCACTGACGTCCCGATCCCGATCCCGCCGTTCTGGGGCTCGCGGGTGGTCAGGGGTATCCAGGCAGCAGAGTTCACCTCGATGCTCGACGAGCGGGCCACCTTCCTGGGCCAGTGGGGACTGCGCGGATCCCGGAGCGGGGACGGGCCGTCCTATGAGGAGCTGGTGGAAACCGAAGGGCGCCCCCGGTTGCGGTACTGGCTGGACCGGCTGACCACCGAGGGGGTGCTCGCGCACGCCGCGGTGGTCTACGGGTACTTCCCGGCGGTTGCCGACGGCGACGCGCTACTCGTGCTCACCGAACCCCGGCCGGACGCGGCCGAACAGTTCCGCTTCACCTTCCCGCGCCAGCGCCGCGACCGCCGGCTGTGCCTGGCGGACTTCTACCGGCCCCGGCAGGCCGCCCAGCTCGCCGGCGAGATCGACGTGCTCCCGATGCACCTGGTCACGATGGGGCAGCCGATCGCCGACTACGCGGCCGAGCTGTTCGCCAAGGATGCCTACCGCGATTACCTCGAAGTGCACGGCCTGGGCGTGCAGCTGACCGAGGCGTTGGCTGAGTACTGGCACCGGCGGATCCGGGAAGAGCTTCGCTTTCCCTCCGGGGCGGTAGTCGCCGAGGAGGATCCCGCTGAGGTGGAGGAGTTCTTCAAGCTCGGCTACCGGGGCGCCCGCTACTCGCTGGGCTATGGCGCCTGCCCGGAGCTGGAGGACCGTGCGAAAATCGTCGCGCTGCTGCGGCCCGATCGGATCGGTGTGACGTTGTCTGAGGAGTTCCAGCTGCACCCCGAGCAGTCCACCGACGCTATCGTCGCCCACCACCCGGAAGCGAAGTACTTCAATGCCTGAGCGGCGAAAGGCTGCGGCGGTGAAGACGTTTGACGAGCTGTTCGCTGAACTCACCGACCGGGCTCGGGCCCGGCCGGTTGGTTCGGGCACGGTGGCGGCGCTGGATGACGGGGTGCACGCCCAGGGCAAGAAGGTGCTTGAAGAGGCCGGCGAGGTATGGATCGCTGCCGAGTACGAGTCCGACGAACGGCTGGCGGAGGAGATCTCGCAACTGCTCTACCGGGTGCAGGTGCTCATGCTCGGCCGGGGAATCAGCACCACCGACGTCTACCGCTATCTGTGAGGGACCGATGAGCTCGACAAACGGCGGTGACGAGATGCTGCGCGTCGCCTTGCCCAGCAAGGGAACGCTGGCGGGCCCCGCCTCGGACATGCTGATGGAGGCGGGCTACCGGCAACGGAACGACGCCAAAGATCTGGCCGTCATCGACACCGCCAACGACGTGGAGTTCTTCTTCCTCCGACCCCGGGACATCTCGGTCTACGTGGGTTCCGGCGAGCTGGATCTCGGAATCACCGGTCGGGATCTCGTGCTCGACTCCGAGGCACCGGTCATCGAGCGGCTCGCTCTCGGATTCGGCGGGTCCACCTTCCGCTACGCCGCCCCGGTCGGCCGGGACTGGAAGGTTGACGACCTGGAGGGGCTGCGGGTCGCCACCGCCTACCCCCGGCTGGTCAACGCGGACCTGGCCCGCCACGGGGTTCGCGTCACCCTGATCCAGCTCGACGGCGCGGTGGAGATCTCCGTGCAGCTCGGCGTGGCCGATGCGATCGCCGACGTGGTCGGGTCCGGTCGCACCCTGCGCCAGCACGGTCTGGTGGCTTTCGGTGACCCGATCTGCTCCTCGGAGGCCGTGCTCGTCGAGCGGTCCGGCGCGGCGCCAACCCCGGAACGCGCGCAGCTCATCGCCCGCCTGCAGGGCGTGGTGTTCGCCCAGCAGTACCTGATCCTCGACTACGACTGCCCCCGGTCCCTGCTGGACCAGGCGATCGCCATCACGCCCGGGCTGGAGTCACCGACGCTGGCTCCGCTGGCCGATCCCGACTGGGTCGCGGTCCGGGCGATGGTGCCCCGCCGGGACGCCAACCGGATCATGGACCAGCTCTCCGCCACCGGGACTAAAGCCATCCTGGCCAGCGACATCCGGTCCTGCCGGTTGTGACTGCCTACTCCGCCCGGTCGCGCGCGGTCTCGGCACCCGCGCCGGAGGGGTCCGGCCAGCCCGGGTAAGGGGGCGCAGTGCCGTCGAACGCTGGGCAGCGTGACTTGTGATCGCACCAGTCGCACAGCCGGCTGGGGTTCGGGCGGAAGTCCCCGCTGCGGGCGGCCCGCCGGATCGCTGACCAGATCGCGACGAGGGTGCGCTCGAAGCGGACCAGCTCCGCCTCATCAGGGGTGTAGCTCAACGCCTGCCGATCAGCCAGGTAGAGCAGCCGCAGCTGGCGCGGCACCACCCCGCGGATACGCAGCAGCACCAGCGCGTAGAACTTCATCTGGAACAGCGCCTTGGCCTCGAAGAGCTCCCGCGGTGCGGCACCGGACTTGTAATCCACCACCCGGATCTCACCAGTGGCAGCGACGTCGAGCCGGTCGATGTATCCCCGCAACAGCAGTGGTTCGCCATCGCCGGCATCACCGGCAGCCAACTCCGCCTCCACCATCAGCTCGCAAGCCTCGGGCGCGACCAGCCGGGGATCCTCCAGCGCGAAGTAGGCCTCGACGAGCGCGCGGGCCGAATCGAGCCACTCGCTGAGCTCCGGATCCCCGGGACCGGCGAACAGCTCGCCCAGCTCCGGGCTGGCGGCCAGCACGTCACGCCAGGCGGGATCGACCAGCTCACGCCCCGCTTCGGGGTCGCGCTGGTCGGGCGACAGGGCGAAGAGCCGCTCCAGCACGGTGTGCACAACCGTGCCGCGGACCTGCAACCGGCTCGGTGTCTCGGGCAGCCGGTCGACCGCCCGGAACCGGTACAGCAGCGGGCACTGTTTGAAA
>JAODNG010000093.1 GCA_025465385.1 Pseudonocardiales bacterium | reverse complement strand
GTACAGCTCAGCATTCACAATCCGTGTAACGCGCTACGCGGGCAGATTCATCCCGTCTGTGGCTGGACAGTGCGCGAAAGATCAGCTAGGGGGTCTCAGCTGGGGGAGCACCTCGGCACCAAGGCGGGTGATGTTCTCCAGGGTGCGGGTGCGATCACCGGCGCCTTCCACCAGGAGAATGACGTGGCTGATGCCGGTATGCCGGGCCGTGGCGGCTAGCGTGTCGCGGCAGTGGTCAGCGTTGCCGATTGGATGCAGGCGGCAGAGCAACTCGGTGTACTCGTCGGCGTCGCGTGGCTGGTACGGGTCGCCGTCGGCGCGGCGGTAACCGGCCAGCCCGGGGCGCAGCCAGCGAGGCAGGCAGGTCCGTATGGTGGCCGTCGCGTCGCGCTGGTTATCGGCGACGTAGGCCAGGGCTGCGGCGATGTGCCCGACCTGGCTGGAACCGCCGGCTAACCGGTCGTAGTGCCCGATGAGCGCGCCCTTCTCGGTGTCGCTGGCGTGCATGCCGAGCAGCAGCGGTAGGCCACGTTGCGCGGCGAGCGCCACGGTAGCGGTGGTGGTGGCGGCCAGGATGACGTCGGGGCGCGGTTGGGTGCGCGGTCGGGGGACGATGTCGACGGCGGGGAACTGGAAATGCGGTCCCGAGGCGGCGACGCGGGACTTGGTCAGCGCACCGAGCAGGAGGTCTAGCGACTCGGGAAAGTGCTGATAGCGACTCTTCCCGGTACCGAACACCTCAAGGTCGATCCACGGGCCGCCCCGGCCGACGCCGAGTCGGAACCGTCCGCCGGAGACCTGGTCGAGCAGTGCGGCTTGCTCAGCGAGGGCCACCGGGTGATGGGTGGGCAGCACACTGACTGCGGTACCGACCGCGACCCGGCGGGTGGCGCCGAGCAGGTAGCCGGCCAAAGTGATCGCCGACGGGCAGATGCCGTAGGACATGAAGTGGTGCTCGGCGACCCACACGTCGTCGAAGCCCGCCTCCTCAGCGGCGACCGCAGCCGCGACGGTGGATTCCAGTACTGCGGTGTGGTCTTGGCCGGGGAACTGTGCAGCGAGGAGAAACGCCCCGAACCGCATGGGCCTGCCCTTCGCCGACGCTTCAGCAGTCCCGCAGCTCAGGACTCTGGTTGAGCAGCTGGCCGCGCGCGGAGATGAAGGCACGGTAGCGGGCGCCGTCGAGTGCCCAGTGCCGGAAGGCCGCCACGCGGTGGCAATTCTGAAAAGCCAGCTTCACTCCGAAGTGCCGTTCCAAACCGCCGCGGATCGCGTCGGACGCCAGAGCCCGCAGCAGCTGCCCGCGCTCAGTCTCACTGGGAGGGGGTATTTCGTGATCGGCGAACTCCG
Organism: Pseudonocardiales bacterium; assembly: GCA_025465385.1. Taxonomy (GTDB): domain Bacteria; phylum Actinomycetota; class Actinomycetes; order Mycobacteriales; family Pseudonocardiaceae. The sequence goes on along the minus strand of JAODNG010000093.1, from coordinate 6,779 downwards.
CAGCCTCGCCGGCGAGTTCGAGGTCGGCCACCACACCGCTGATGACCTGCCAGGCGTAAGGCAGCGACAGCCGCACACAATCGACGAAGTCGGCGTCGGCGACCTCGCCGTGCGCGGCGCACTCAAGCAGCTCGGTCGGTACATCCAGCGACATGGCTTCCTCCGATGTCCGATGCGGGTGTGACAAACACGCTAAGGATAACGGTTATCAGTGTCGCTTGCGATAGGTTTCGGTGCGGGTAAAGCGGACCAGGACCACATGGTCACTCGATGGAGATCAACTTCACATAAGGGCGTCGCGGCGGGCAGGCTCGGCGCCATGCCGCTCTTACCGCCACACCTCGTCGCCTTCCTCGCTGCCGTACTGCGCAGTCCGGCCACTGTGGGCGCCGTAGCGCCGAGTTCCCCGCAACTAGCGGCTCGGCTGGCCGCCGTCGTGCCCCGTATCGGGGAGCCGGTCGTGGTGGAGCTCGGCCCGGGCACCGGTTCGGTCACGACGGCCATCGAACATCGGCTCGCTGGCCGGGGGCGGCATGTGGCGGTCGAAATCGACCCCGGATTGGCCCGCTACCTGCGCACCCAGCATGCCGGCGTCGAGGTGCTGGTCGGTGATGCCGCCGAACTGCCTCGGCTGTTCGCCGAGCACCAGATTCCTGCCGTTGATGTGGTGGTCAGCGGGCTACCGTGGTCGCTGATCGATATCGACGCGCAGCGGGCGATCGTTGCCGCCACGGCACGCTCGCTGCGGCCAGGCGGTTGCTTCACCACCTTCGCCTACGTGCACGCCCTGTCAATGACCCGGGCGTGCCAGTTCCGGGCGTTGCTCGGCGAGATCTTCTTTGAGGTTCTGACCACTCGCACGGTCTGGTGGAATCTGCCTCCGGCGGTGACGTATGTCTGCCGGCGGCCGCGTGCGGTTCAATCAGGAGCCGTTGGGCGTGCCGGCGCGGCAGGATAACCAGCTGCTCCGACATTCCGCCCTCGCGACGGGCCCGGGCGGGGTAGTAGTCCACACCCATACCCGCAGTCCACAGCCGGCCCCGCCATGGCTGTCCCCCGAGCTACCGCGGGAGGACGGTTCGACGTCATGAGCGCACCTACCACCGGCCGTATCCGACTATCCGACCCGTCCGAGCTGATCGCCGCTGTCCCGCATCTACTGGGCTTTCACCCGCGCAACTCCGTGGTCTTGTTGGCATTACACGGTAAGAGTCTCGGATTGACTCTGCGGGCCGACCTCGTCGACCACGATCAGGCCGCGGTGTTGGCCGAGCAGCTGCTGGCACCGATCGCCCGGCAGCGGCCCACGGGCGTCGCACTGATCGTCGTGGGAGGTACTAGCACTGCGGCTGGCGATCCGCCACACCGCGCGTTGGTCGACGCCCTCGACAATGTACTGACTGGCGCGGGGCTTCCCGTGGTGCACGCGGCGTGGACCGCCGAGACAGCCCGCGGCGCGCCATGGCGCTGTTACGACGATCCGCTCTGCGCCGGCGCGGTGGCCGATCCCACGACGAGCCCGCTGGCGGCCGCCAGCGTCGCGGCCGGCGCGGTCACGTTCAGCAGCCGGGAACAGATGGCCGAGCTGGTGGCCGCGGACGATCCCACCGCACTGCAACGGCGCGCGATCCTCCTCGACGCAGCCGACGCTGAGCATCCGATGAGTGCCCGGCTGGTCGCCCAGCGGCTCGTCCGGTTGAAGGAGCTACACGGAGCCGCAGCCGGGGGAGATCTCACGTTGAGCGACGACATCGTCGCCGAGGTCGCTTCCGCGCTGTGTGACCATCGGGTCCGGGACGCCTGCCTGCCCTGGTGCACGGGTGCCGGCGCGGCCGCCGCCGAACGGCTCTGGCTGGCCCTGGTTCGCGCCACTCCTGCACCGGAGCGGGCTGAACCCGCGGCACTGCTGGCGCTGACCGCCTACCTCCGTGGGGACGGCGCGCTGGCGGGCGTCGCGTTGGACGCCGCGCTGACAGCGTGCCCGCATCACTCGCTGTCGGGCTTGCTGCGGGCCGCACTCGACGGGGGACTGGCACCGGAGCTGCTGCGCGGCGTTGCCGAAGATGCCGCTGCCGCCCTTCGACGACCTGCGCGCTACTCCGCCAAGCGACGATCGCGACGAAAGCGGTGATCGGTGATCCGCGCCGGTGCCCTTAGCCGCGGCGGGCGAACTCCCACGCGTCGGCCACGATCACGGCCAGGTCGGCGCGTTCGGGCTTCCAACCCAACTCGCAGTGCGCTCGATCGCTGGAGGCGATCAGCACCGCCGGGTCGCCCGGTCGGCGTGAGGCGCACTGCGCCGGGATCGGGTGCCCGGTGATCTGGCGGCAGGTGTCTATCACCTGCTGCACCGAGAAGCCGGTTCCGTTGCCCAAGTTATAGATCCGATGTTCGCCGGGCACGGCCTGCACGAGTGCCCGCTCATGGGCGTCGGCGAGATCCACCACGTGGATGTAGTCGCGGATGCAGGTGCCATCCGCAGTGGGCCAATCTTCCCCGAACACGCTGATCTTGTTTCGGCGGCCGAGGGCGACCTGCAGTACCAACGGGATGAGGTGGGTCTCTACGGTGTGCCGCTCACCGTAGCGGCCGTAGGCGCCGGCGACGTTGAAATACCGCAAGCTCACGGCCGCGATGCCGTACGCGATGGCATAGGAGCCGATGGCATGGTCGATCGCAAGCTTCGTTGCCCCATAGGGGTTGGTCGGTCGGGTGGCGGCCTCCTCGGTGATTGGCACCGATGTGGGTTCGCCGTAAGTGGCCGCGGTCGAGGAGAACACCAGTCGAGGAGTTCCGTGCTCGCGCATCGCCTCGAGCAGTCGCAACGACGCCACCACATTGCCGAACCAATATCGCTGCGGCTGGGTCATCGATTCAGCGACCAACGAGCGAGCCGCAAAGTGCACCACACCATCGAAACCCTCGGCCAGTACCGCGCCGGCATCCTCGACGGTGCCCTCGACGAGCCGGCAGCCGGCTGGTACGGCATCGCGGTGGCCGGTGGACAGGTCATCCAGGACCACGACGTCGTGGCCGGCCTCGATCAACCGCGCGGCGCAGATACTGCCGATATAGCCGGCGCCTCCGGTGACCAGCAGCCGCATCCGACTCGGCCGGATCACCGTCGAAGGCCCATGACCGCGTGCGCGAGAGCGCCGCCGACCTCCACCATGGTCCCTCGACCGGACAGCACCACCGGATGGCTCGGCCGCGCCTGAGCGGCTACCTCGACGACGTTGCCGGGCACCGCGTCGACTTTGTGCAGGTCTGCCATCAGGGTCGGGTCGAGCTGCACGTGCTCGGCGATACGTCGTACCTCCACCGTGCCGCCGCCGCGTCGGGCCACTTCGTCGAGCCGGACCAGGTCGGGTTCGACCGGGCCAGCAGCCTCTCCGACCCCGAGCTCGTCCAGCCCCGGGATCGGGTTGCCGTACGGAGACATGGTGGGGTTGCCGAGCAGCGCGACCAGCTTGCGCTCCACCGCTTCGCTCATCACGTGTTCCCAGCGGCACGCCTCGGTGTGCACCTGCTCCCACTCGAGGCCGATCACGTCCACGAGAAGAAGCTCGGCCAGCCGGTGCTTACGCATCACCGAAGTGGCCCGGCTGCGACCCTCCGCGGTCAGCTCGAGGTGCCGGTCGTCGGCCACCGTCAGCAGGCCGTCCCGTTCCATGCGGGCCACGGTCTGACTGACAGTGGGCCCGCTTTGTCCGAGGCGCTCAGCGATCCGCGCCCGCAGCGCGACCACACCTTCCTCCTCGAGCTCAAAGATGGTGCGCAGGTACATCTCTGTGGTGTCGATGAGATCGTTCACACCAGTCTCCCTCAGTTGTGCCTATGGTAGTGGCACGCTGGGGATATGGCGGAAACCCGCTGGCATTGACGGCACAATGGGCAGCATGCATCCGGTGATCCCGCCCCTCGAGCTGGCTGTACTGCTCGCTGGCCCCGACGCACCTGCCGTGGTCGACGTCCGGTGGTCGCTCAGTGGGCCGCCCGGCCGCGCCGGCTACGAAGCTGGTCACCTCCCCGGCGCGGTCTTCCTGGACGTGGACAGCGATCTGGCCGGCCCGCCCGGCCCGGGTGGACGCCATCCCCTTCCGGAGCCGGCGGCGCTGCAGGCCACCTTGCGAGCAGCGGGCATCAGCGAAGCGACCCCGGTCGTCGCCTATGACGCGGCGGACAGCTCGGTGGCGGCCCGGCTGTGGTGGCTGCTGCGCTGGGTGGGACACCGTGCGGTCGCGGTCCTCGACGGGGGGATCGCGGCGTGGCAGGCCGCGGGGCTGCCGGTGACCGTCGAGGGGTCCCGGCCGCAACCGGGCACGATCACGGTGCGGCCTGGGGCGATGCCGGTACTTGACGCGGCGCAAGCCGCAGCGCTGGCGTGCGACGGCGTCCTACTCGACGCTCGAGCGGCGCCCCGTTACCGAGGCGAGACCGAGCCGGTGGACCCGCGCGCTGGCCACATACCCGGGGCAACCAACGCGCCGTTTCGCGAGCTGACCGATGCGCAGGGGCGTTGGCTTGCGCAGACCGGGTTGTGCGAGCTCGCGCAACGGTGGGGCGTCGACGGTGCCGAGGTCGGCGCTTATTGCGGTTCCGGGATCAACGCATGTGCGCTGGTGCTCGGACTCGAGCGTGCCGGCGTCACCACGCCGCAGCGCCCCGCTGCGCTGTACGCCGGATCATGGTCGCAGTGGTGCACCGACACCGCCCGCCCGGTGGCCACCGGGCCGAATCGCGGGTAGAGCTCGGCACACCACCGCGACCGGTAGCGTGCTGGGCCATGAGCGCTTCCCGCGCGGTTGTCGTCTGGGACGAGGCCCTCCTGGGCTATGACCTCGGCAGCTGGCATCCACTGAATCCCGTCCGGCTGGATCTCACCGTCCGGCTGGCGCGTTCGCTGGGTGTGCTGGACGGGGTGCAGCCGCTGGCGCCGGTACCGGCCACTGACGACCAGCTGCGCACGGTGCACTCCGATGACTACGTCGCCGCCGTCAAGCATGCCTCCCGGGGATATGTCGGGCACGGTTTGGGCACTCCGGACAACCCCGTCTTCCACCACATGCACGAGGCCTCGGCGTTGGTTGCCGGCGGCTCGCTGATGGCCGCGGAGGAGGTCCTCACGGGGCGGGCGGCACGGGCAGTGAACATCGCCGGCGGACTGCACCACGCGATGCGTGACCACGCCTCGGGCTTCTGCGTCTACAACGACTGTGCGCTGGCGATCCGTCGACTGCTCGATGGCGGAGTCTCCCGGGTGGCCTACGTCGACATCGACGTCCATCACGGCGACGGTGTGCAGGAAGCCTTCGCCGACGATCCTCGGGTGCTCACCATCTCGCTGCACCAGCACCCGGCGACGCTGTTTCCGGGCACCGGAAACTCCACCGACATCGGCGCCCCGGGAGCCGAAGGTTCAGCGGTCAACGTGCCACTTCCACCGGGGACGGGCGATGGCAGCTGGCTACGGGCCTTCCACGCGGTCGTGCCCGCGTTGCTGCGCGCGTTCCAGCCCGAGGTGCTGGTCACCCAACACGGCGCGGACACGCACGTCGAAGACCCGCTCGCCAACCTTGCCCTGTCGGTCGACGGTCAGCGCGCCGCTCATCGTGCGCTGGCCGACCTGGCCGACAGCACGGCCGGCGGCCGTTGGCTCGCCCTCGGCGGCGGCGGATATTCCTTGTTCCGGGTGGTCCCGCGGTCGTGGACACATCTGCTGGGCGTTGTGCTCGATCGCGAGGTGGACCCGAACGCAGCGCTACCGGCCGACTGGACGGCGTATGCCGCCACGGTGGCCTGCGGTACGCAGCTGCCGACCTCGATGACCGACGGCGCCGCGCCTCGTTGGACGCCATGGGACGGTACTGGCGAGACCGAGTTGGACCGGGCGATTCAGCAGACCCGGCGTGCCGTCTACCCGCTGCATGGCTTAGCTCCCGACGACCCTGGAGTGTGACCTGAAAGATCTCGAGAGTCGGAAGGCCGGACCCCCGACGGGTCCGACCTTCCGCGGCGCGCGACAGCCCTGAGCCGACGTCGCGTGGTCTACGTCACACGTGGCCTGCATCACATGTTGAGGTGACAGTGCCGGTCAAGCGGGGCGGCGTCAATGCTGCCATTCGAGCGGTGACTCAAAAGATTCAAAAGCTGCTTGCGGGTTAACTGGCGTACGCCCGCAGCCGCTCCGCTCGCTCGCCATGGCGCAGCTTGGCCATCACCTCGCGCTCAATCTGACGCACTCGTTCGCGAGAGAGTCCGAAACGCTTGCCAATCTGGTCGAGCGTGTGCGGCTGGCCGTCGTCGAGGCCATAGCGCAGCCGGATGACCTTCTGCTCGCGCTCTTCGAGAGTGGCCAGCACCCGGCGTAGGTCGTCCTGAAGCAATCCGGAGATCACCGCGGATTCGGCGTCGGTAGCCTCGGCATCTTCGATGAAGTCACCCAGCGGTGCCTCCTCCTCGGCGCCGACCGGCATGTCCAGGCTTACCGGATCCCGGGAGTAGTCCAGCAGGTCAGCCACTTTCTCCACGGGTATGCCGGATTCCTCCGCGAGTTCCTGGTGCGTCGCCTCCCGCCCGCGCTGCTGGTGCATGTCGCGCTTGATCCGGGCCAGCTTGTTCACCTGCTCCACCAGATGGACCGGAAGCCGGATGGTGCGTCCCTGGTCGGCCATGCCACGAGTGATGGCTTGGCGGATCCACCAGGTGGCGTAGGTGGAGAACTTGAAGCCCTTGGTGTAGTCGAACTTCTCCACCGCGCGGATCAGGCCGAGGTTGCC
>JAODNG010000005.1 GCA_025465385.1 Pseudonocardiales bacterium | reverse complement strand
GAAAGGTCGAGGTGCCGGTACTCCACGGTGTCGAGCTCACCATAGTCGTCGGTGAGATGGTCGCCATCTTGGGCCCGTCCGGATCTGGCAAGAGCACGATGATGAATATCCTGGGCTGCCTTGATGTCCCGACCAGCGGGCGCTACCTGCTCGATGGCACCGACGTCACCCGGCTGTCCGGCAACCAGCTGGCGAAGATCCGCAGCCGCAAGATCGGATTCGTGTTCCAGTCGTTCAACCTGATCTCACGCACCAGCGCAATCCGCAACGTTGAGCTGCCCTTGATCTACGCCGGCATCCGGGATCGGCGCAGGTCGGCTCGGCTGGCGTTGGAGCAGGTCGGGCTGGGCGAGCGCCAGAAGCACATGCCCAATGAGCTATCCGGTGGTCAGCAGCAGCGAGTGGCGATCGCCCGGGCGCTGATCAACGATCCCGCGATCCTGCTTGCCGATGAGCCCACGGGCAACCTCGACACCACCTCAAGCCTTGAGATCATGAAGTTGCTCAGTGCGCTGAACGATGCCGGCCATACGGTTGTACTGATCACTCACGAAGAGGAAATCGCCCGCTTTGCTAAGCGGATCGTGCGGCTGCGCGACGGGCGCATCGCGAGTGACGAGGCAGTCGTACCGGACAGAGGTCAGCGTGTGAACCCGAGTGATCATGCCGAACAGCGAGAGTCGGCATGAGCCATCGTCGTTACGCCGGGATTACGCTCCACTGTTCGGCCATACAGTGGCTTTCTTCGGCTGGGTCTCAGTGTTCTCTGCTGTCTTTGTCTGCTCTTACCAGGCGCTGGCGGCGACCTCCCGATGGGTAGACAAGGCTGATAATCCCTATCACTGTACCCACCATTCCTATGACAAGCAGAATGCTTGTTAGAGCCAGCGTTAGGACCATAGCTTCCATTTTAGTTATCCTCTTGTGCCCACGATGTGGAGTTGGACGGACACGGAAAAACTGTGGAGCGGTGGCGGGCAGACGCCGCAGTTGGGAGCATGGCGTGTTATTGGTATCTGAGGGCTTCGATGGGCAGTAGCCGGGCGGCCCGGTAGGCGGGGTAGCCACCTGCGACGAGCCCGATCGCGACGCTGATCCCGAATGCCACCACGATGGGTGGGACAGACAAGACGGGGGCGAACCCAGCGAAGACACCGGAGGCGGGGTCCAGGGCCGGTGCGATGATCCGGACGAGGGTGGACAGCCCGATCCCGGCGCCGACGCCGACGAGCCCACCGAGGGCGGCCAGGATGACGGATTCGATGAGGAACTGTTCGAGGATGGCGCGACTGGTAGCACCGATCGCTTTCCGGATCCCGATCTCTCGGGTGCGCTCGGTGACCGAGACCAGCATGATGTTCAGTACTCCGATACCGCCGACGAGCAGCGAGATCGCGGCGACGACCGGGGTGAACACGACCAGGATGCCCACGATCTGGTTAAAGGTCGTCAGCCTGTGTCCCAGCGATTGCACTTGGAAGTCGCTCCGCGCGGGGTCGGTGATGTGGTGGCGGGCGTCGAGGATTCTGGTCACCTCATCCATCGCGGCGGGCACCTCGGCCTGTGTGGTGGCTTCCACGGTGACCTGCTTAAGGGCGTTGCCGACACCGATGCCCGGGCCGACGATGTATTTACGGGCGGTGGCCAGCGGCATGACCGCGGTGTTGTCAAGCTGCGCGCCGTAGGACTGCATCACACCGATGACCCGGAAAGGTGCATGGTTGATCTGGACGGTCTGGCCTATCGCCGCGGCGGGGTTATGACCGAACAGAGTGCTCGCGACGATAGGGCCCAGGACCACCACCCGGGAGGCGGAGTTGTCCTGGATCGCGTCGAAGAACGATCCCGCCTTAAATTCCCGGTTGTTGGTCTGGGCCCACATGTTCCTGGTGCCGATCACGGTCCCCGACAGCAGCGTCGTTGCGTCGGTCGCAATCGACGCGGTGGCGGTGGCGGCTGGGGTGACGGTGGCGACGTCGGGCGCGTTTTGCAGCGCGGCGGCGTCGGCGTCGGTCAGGCTGCGGGCCGGCGGCCCATCGGGGAGGTCGGAGGCCTGCGGCACGACGGTGATGTTGTTGGCTATCGTTTCGATCCGCGCATCAACCGAGTTGCTCACCCCTAAACCGCAGGCGGAAAGGAAAACGACCGCGGCGACTCCGATGACGAGACCGAGCATGGTCAACGCGGAACGCAGCCGGTGGGCACGCAACGCGCGTAACGCGATGAGCAACGCCTCCCGCAGGCTCATTTGTTGACCTTCCCCGACTTCCGCGGCGTCACTGTGCGCCCAGCACGCGTTAAGCACGCGTTAAGAACGCGTCAAAGACACCCCTCAGGAATAATCGGTCATTGGCCTTGCACGCAAGGAGTTCAGTAAATTCCCAGCGAATTCCCTAAAACCATCACAATGCGTAGATCGCCACTAAGCGCGCTGTGTACAGGAGATTGCGCATCGGAGTTGACGGCCCGCATAGCGTCACAGCGTTCCTCGATCGCAGCGCGTCGACCGGTCAGGGCGGGTCAAGGCCGCCCCATCGAGCCGCTGGCGCACCTGCCAGAGCATGCTGACGCCGAGGCACCATCTGTACCTATATGGAGCGGTGTTGCTGGTAGCTATCCCTGTACGTTGAGTAGCTGTCTCGATATGAGGTCGCCGGTCCTGGCGGTCGAGCGGATGCTTCGTGCGGTGCTTCTGGTCGGTGTAGGCCTGATCCTGCCGACCCATGCCCACACCGACTCGGCCGATCTGACCTCCACCCGAGGGCAGTCGACCGGGAATTGCTTCGCGTGTCGGTAGTGGCGTTCGCGATGTCCAATCGCGGTCGCCCAGTGGATGATCGAAGCCGAGATCGACGCGGACCTTCCCACG
>JAODNG010000004.1 GCA_025465385.1 Pseudonocardiales bacterium | reverse complement strand
GTCGAACTAGAAGGAAAGCCAGACGAGCAGCCCCCAGTGCCACCGCACGTCGCCGTCTGGCGATCAGTAAGGGCAGGAGCGGACACCAAGACACGCAAATCACGACGTGAGTGTGGTCACCTGATCTGGCCCCGGGTGGGGTCGTTGTCGGCGTGAATTTTGGCTCCGCCTGGTGTGGTGCGCTGCTGGTGGTGGGGGCTGGCGTGTCTGCACGAATGTTGGCCCCACTTCGTTTGTGATCTTCCCGTCCGAATCGGTTCGGTGTGGGAGGTCGGCTGGGGTGCGATCGCGGGTGGAGTTGTTCGAGCGGATTCGGCGTGATCGTCGGGTCGAGGAGTTGTCGATTCGGGAGTTGGCGGCGCGCCATGGGGTACACAGGCGGACGGTGCGTGAGGCGTTGGCTAGTGCGTTGCCGCCGCCGCGCAAGGCCTATGCCCGGCGGTACCGGCCGGCGATGGATGCCTGGGCGGAGGTGATCGACGGGTGGTTGTTGGCAGATCGTGAGGTGGGGCGTAAGCAGCGGCATACCGCGCGGCGGATTTGGCAGCGGCTGGTCGCCGAGCATGGTGCGGTGCTGTCGGAGGTGACGGTGTCGCGTTATGTGGCGCGCCGGCGCGTGGAGCTGGGGCTGGATCGGGTCGAGGTGATGGTGCCCCAAGCTCACCTGCCGGGGATCGAGGCGCAGGTCGACTTCGGGGAGTTCCAGGCATTCATCGGTGGAGTCCTCGCGACGTGTTGGCTGTTCGTGATGAGGTTGTCGAATTCGGGGCGGGCGTTTCATGCCGCGTTCACGACGCAAGCGCAGGAGGCGTTTCTGGAGGGGCATGTACTCGCGTTCGCTCACTTCGGGGGGACCCCAGCAGTAATTAAGTATGACAACCTGAAGCCTGCTGTCGCGCGGGTGCTTAAGGGCCGGGACCGTGTTGAGTCGGAGCGGTTCATCGCGTTGCGCAGCCACTACGGATTCGACAGTTTCTTTTGCCGCCCGGGCAAAGGCGGAGCCCATGAGAAAGGTGGTGTGGAAGGTGAGATCGGCCGGTTCCGTCGCCGGCATTTCGTGCCCCTGCCCCGCGTCGAGTCGCTGGCCGCACTCAATGAACTGATCCAGGGCGCAGACGTCGGCGACGACCAGCGGGTGATCACCGGCCGGTCCTGTACGGTCGCGGCCGCCTTCGCGGCCGAGGCGCCCCTGCTGGGGCGGCTTCCCAGCGAGGCCTTCGATACCGCCCGGCTGCTGCGGCCCCGAGTCGACGCCAAGGCGCGGGTCTGTGTCCGGCAGTCCTTCTACTCGGTACCGGCTCGCTACGCCGGCCGTCGGCTCACCGTGCGCTTGGCCGCCACCACGGTGCAGGTCCTCGACGGCGCGCGCATCGTCGCTGTTCATGACCGAGCCCTTGGCCGTTACGCCGAGGTCCTGGCCCTGGATCACTACCTCGAGGTGCTCAAGGTCAAACCAGGTGCCTTAGCCGGGGCGACCGCATTGGCCCAAGCCAAGGCAGCCGGGGTGTTCACCGCAACACACCAGCGCTACTGGGACGCCGCCCGCGGTGCCCGCGGCGACACCGCTGGCACCAAGGCGCTGGTAGAGATCCTGCTCGCGCACCGCACCCAACCCGCCGCCGCGTTAATCGCCGCGATGGACACCGCCGTGGCGACCATGACCCTGGACCCCCAAGTGGTGCTCATCGAGGCCCGCCGCCACACCGCCGGGCACACCGCACCGGTGACCCCCCGCCCAGAGCTGGACCGCTACGACCGGCCGCCACCCGGCCTGGCCGGCTATGACGAACTGCTCACCGGGACCACACCATGACCATGACCGACACCGCCGCGCACGCCTCGATCGGCGCCGCGGCCCGCGAACTACACCTGCCCACCATCCGCGCCGAAGCAACCCGACTAGCCGAGATCGCCGTGCGGGAACGCCAAAGCTACCTCTGCTTCCTCGCCGAAGCCCTCGCCGCCGAAGTCGACGAACGCGCCAGTCGCCGCCGCTCCCGGCGGATCACCGAAGCCCGCTTCCCCCGCCTGAAGCGGTTGGCCGATTTCGACACCAACGCCGCCCCGACAATCCAACCCGCCCAACTAGCCACCCTGGCCTCAGGTGCCTACCTCGACGCCGGCGAACCAGTCGTGCTCCTCGGCGACAGCGGCACCGGAAAATCACATCTATTGATAAGTCTCGGCCTAGCCGCCTGCGAACAAGGCAAACGAGTCCGATACGTCACTACCGCAAAACTAGTCAACGAACTTACCGAAGCAGCCGACGAACGCACCCTGTCCCGAGTCGTCGGACGCTACGGTCGCCTCGACCTCTTACTACTCGACGAACTAGGCTACGTACAAATCGACCCACGCGGCGCCGAACTGCTATTCCAAATCATCACCGAACGCGAAGAACGAGCAAGCATCGGCATAGCAACCAACCTGCCCTTCAGCGAATGGGGAACCGTATTCCCCGACCCCCGCCTCGTCGCCGCCATCGTCGACCGCGTCACCTTCAACGCCCACATCCTCGAAACCGGCACCCAGTCCTACCGACTCCGCACCAGCAAAACCACCACCCGCCGCAAGCAGGCCAGCTGACCACCACCGCACAGGCCACCCCCACCACCGGAGCCAAACTTCATGACGACAAGTGGGGCCAACCCACTTGACGACACTCAGTGTGTCCCATCGGGCCTTGGTGCACCCGCACCCCGGCCAGATCCAGCACCAGCTCCTCGATGCGCCGGGAGTACTCCAGCGCGACCTCGGGGTCCACCGCCTCAGTGCCAGGAGTCCGGTAGCCGACAGTCTCATCGGGAACCGAGATCAACAGGCGAGCCAGGACACCACGGCCAGTCCACTCCGCGTTGGTGACCATCGACGTGAGGACAGCGGG
>JAODNG010000561.1 GCA_025465385.1 Pseudonocardiales bacterium | reverse complement strand
CACCCGAACGTGAGAACCGGGATGCGGTTGCACGGACCAGGTTGTCCCACGTGCCTCGCTGATTCCCCGGGAATGGGATCCGACGCATCGTGTCGCCGAGATTCCAGTAGAAGCCGGGAAAGAACCGGAATCCATGCTCGCCAGGCAACGGTCGCCGCCCACCTGTTGTGACCTGCGGTACCGGGATGCTCCGCGCTTTCCCGCCCAGCTCCTTGCGCTCGTAGACGGTGACTCGGAAACCCCGCTCGGCGAGTTCGAGCGCCGCAGACAGACCAGCCACCCCACCACCGAGTACGGCAACCTTCGCTCCGGCCGGCGCCGCGCCAGCCGACGCCGGCGCACCCAGCAATCCGGACATGGTGATGAGGCCGGTCGTCGCAGCGTCCCGGAGGAACTGCCTGCGCGACCACCCTGCATGCACCGGATTGCCCCCCATACCAGGCTCCTCACCCGCCCCAGAGCCCATCGCTCCGCGACAACCCAGCGCCACTGTCCGTGACTGCCGGTCACTGATCCGCCGCAGGACTGTATCTCCAGCTGACCGCTAAGGTTGTCCGGGGCGGCGGTGAGGTGTCGTTAACGAGCCCAGTCCCCGGAGACACGCTTGGTGCGACCCACACCGCGCACGACGAGTTCGGCGAAGACCTGCGCACGCCGGGGTGGCCGTGCGACTCGCGGCGGATGTCGCGGATCTGTGCGGTGAACCCTGCGTCGGTGTGCTCGCGCTCGCAACGGGCCTGGCGCGCCGGCCCGCGAACCAGCAGCCGGCACCTGGCGCGAGGCCCTGAGAGGAGGGAACCAGCACGTGGCTGTGAAGACCCCCTGGTGGCGCGACGCGGTCGTTTATGAGATTTACCTACGCAGCCTCACCGACAGCAGCGCCGACGGTGTCGGCGACATCGGCGGAATACGATCCCGTCTACGGTACCTGCGCGATCTTGGTGTGGACGCGGTATGGATCACTCCCTGGTACCGCTCGCCGATGGTCGACGGTGGCTACGACGTCGCTGATTACCAGGATATCGACCCGCTGTTCGGCACCCTCTACGACGCGCGAGCCCTGATCGACGAGGTGCACGACTCCGGCATGCGGATCATCATCGATCTTGTCCCGAACCACACGTCCGACCAGCACCCCTGGTTCCAGGACGCGCTCAGCGCCGGTCCAGGTTCGGCTGAGCGTGGGCGCTACATCTTCCGGACCGGCAGGGCACCCGACCAGCCACCCAACGACTGGCGCAGCGTGTTCGGAGGTTCGGCGTGGACGCAGGTGCCTGATGGCGAGTGGTACCTGCATCTGTTCGCAGCCGCGCAGCCGGATCTGAACTGGCGCAACCCGGAGGTGGCGGCCGAATTCGAGGACATCCTGCGGTTTTGGCTCGATCGGGGGGTGGACGGGTTCCGCGTCGATGTGGCGCATGGCCTGATCAAGGCTTCCGACCTGCCCGATCTCAGCATTGGCCGCGAGGATCTGATCGAGCCGCCAGACCGGACCGACCACCCCCACTGGGACCGCCCGGAAGTGCATGACATCTACCGCTCCTGGCGTCGGATAGCCGAGTCCTACGGCGGCGATCGGATCTTCGTCGCGGAGGCGTGGGTCGCCACGCCCGATCGACTGGCCCGCTACGTCCGGCCCGACGAGCTGCATACCGCGTTCAACTTCGACTTCCTGCGGAGCCCCTGGCGGCCCGACTCGCTCCGCTCGGTCATCCAGTCGAACATGAAGGCGCTCGACGCGGTCGGGGCACCCGCGATCTGGGTGCTGTCGAGCCACGACGTGACACGGCATGTGACCCGCTACGGACGGCCCCACACGAGCACGGTGGGACCGCGCCACGAGCTGCCCGAACCTGTCGACCTTGAAGTGGGCACCCGCAGGGCGCGGGCGGCACTGCTGCTGATGCTCGCGCTGCCCGGCAGCGCATACCTCTACCAGGGTGAGGAGCTCGGTCTTGAGGAGGTGGAGGATCTGCCCGAGGAGCTACTGCAAGATCCCACCTGGCATCGCTCCGGTCATACCGCGCGCGGGCGCGACGGGTGCCGGGTTCCCCTGCCGTGGCATGGTCCCGTTCCGCCTTTCGGCTTCGCTGCCGACGGCGTACAGCCATGGTTGCCGCAACCACGGCACTGGGCGGCGCGCACCGTCCAGGCGGAGTCCGACGACCCGAACTCGATGCTTTCCCTGTACCGCAACGCACTGACGCTGCGCCACTCGCTCGAAGCGCTCGGTGACGGCGAGATGTCATGGCTGGACTCGCCGCCCGAGGTGCTTGTATTCCACCGGGGACATGGATTGGCGTGCGCAGTGAACCTCGGTGAGAAACCGTGGGAGTTGCCCGAATACAAGCGACTCTTGCTCGCGAGTGAAACGCTGCAGGACGGGAAACTCGCACCGGACACCGCGGCCTGGCTCGAGGTCTAAATCCATGGCGTGTGGTTGAGCCGCAGCCAGCGATAGCCATAGCTATTGATCTCCAAGGAAAGCAGGTCGATGTCCTCGTCGTACTCGGCATCAGCCGCGACGTTGAGTGGCCTGTGGTTTTCACCGGATTGCAGCTCCAGCCGGATCCGGCAGTGGTGGCGACACAGGTTGTGCACGAAGAGCATGGCTCCCCGTGCGCCGGTCGCGCGGTGCACCAGAACACCAGGAATATTCACGTTCATTACGTCGTGCTCGCCAGCGCCGATTTCTTCGCATTCGCGCCGCGTGTGGAGGATCCGCTCAAACCACGTCAGAAGGC
>JAODNG010000555.1 GCA_025465385.1 Pseudonocardiales bacterium | reverse complement strand
CGGGATCCAACGCGGCCATGGTCACCCGGTTGGCCTGGATATGGTCCGGATGCCCGTAGCCGCCGTCGGCGTCGTAAGTCACCACCACCTGCGGGCGCTCGGTGCGCAGAATCCCGACCATCGCCCGGACCGCCTCGTCAAGGTCGGCGCAGGCGAAGGCCGCCGGGTCCTTGGTGGCAGGGATCCCGCTGTCACGCCAACGACCGCGACCGCCCAGCCAGTACTGCCGCGCGGTGCCCAACACAACCATCGCCTCGGCCAGCTCAGCTTCCCGGTACAGGCCGAGCCCGTCGGGGTCGACGTCGCGCAAGCCGGCAAGATCGGGCGCGACGATCTCGCCCAGCTCGCCACGGGTACACGTGACCAAGACGACAGTGGTGCCCTGCCGCGCGTAGCCGGCCATGGTTGCGCCAGTCATAGACGACTCATCGTCCGGGTGGGCATGCACCAACAGCAACCGACGGTCATCCATCCGACCACGCATCCTTTCCCGGCAGCCGCCGCTGGTCCGGCGTAGCCCGGTCGGGGGTGATTCTGCACCCAGACGGGCGATGCGGGACGACGCCACCCTCGGTCCTACGCGTCCATCGCTGCCGTGCGCTTCCCGCTGCCAACTACTCAGCCGGCTGTCCCAGCCTCGACGAGATCGACTCCGCCGCCAAACCCGTCGTGGATTTTCGGCGCGGCCAGTAACTGCACCGTCACATTTGGCACACAAATCCCACGGAGAGGAGCGTTCATGCGTTGCGGACGTGCCGGAGATGGCAACTTGGCAGAAAGTTGCCATCTCCGGCACCCGTGTGAGCTGCGACTGCCGTACCTTGGGAATGCACAGACTGTGACGGTATGTCAATCCTGTAGCGGCGAAATGAATCGGCGCTCCGACCGCGAGACCGTCGGTCAGAAGAGATAACGGCTGGGTAATCCCCTGAGGTAACCTGAGGGTCACCGCAGATGGGTGCACGTCGTCCCGATGCGTGTATCAAACCCAATCGAGACGACGGGAGGTGCTTGTGACCGCTACCTACCTGCCTGCAGGGCCGAATTCCGGACAGCGTGGACGTCCAGCAGCCGGTCTGTACGACCCCGCCTACGAGCATGACGCCTGCGGCGTGGCCTTCGTGGCAGACCTCGCCGGGCGCCGCGATCACGGCATCGTACAGAAGGCTCTCACTGCGTTGCTTAACCTTGAACACCGGGGCGCTCGCGGCGGGGAGCCCGACACCGGTGACGGCGCCGGCATCCTGATCCAGGTGCCAGACGGCTTCTTCCGGCAGGTCGTCGACTTCGAGCTCCCTCAGCCGGGTCAGTACGCGGTCGGCACCGCCTTCCTTCCGGACGACGACACAGCGGAAGCTGCCGTGATGGCCGCGGTCGAGGACATCGCGGTACAGGAGGGCATGCGGGTACTGGGTTGGCGGCAGCTGCCGGTGCATCCCGAGGGAGTCGGACCGACAGCTCGCTCAGCGATGCCCCGATTCCAGCAACTGTTCCTTACGCCGGCGATGCCGGCGACCGATGCAGCGGCCGGGCTGGAGCTGGAGCGACGGGTGTACTGCGTGCGCAAGCGCGCCGAGCACGACCTCGACGTCTACTTCCCCAGCCTGTCCGGACGCACGATCGTCTACAAAGGGATGCTCACCGAGGAACAGCTGGTGAGCTTCTACCCCGATCTGTCCGATGAGCGGGTCACCAGCTCATTGGGGCTGGTGCATTCCCGGTTTTCCACCAACACCTTCCCGTCCTGGCCGCTGGCACACCCGTACCGGTTCGTCGCGCACAACGGTGAGATCAACACGCTGCGCGGCAACCGGAACTGGATGCGCGCCCGGGAGAGCAAGCTCGCCACCGATCTCATCCCCGGTGATCTGAATCGCCTGTACCCGATCGTCACCCCCGGGGCCAGCGACTCGGCATCTTTCGACGAGGTGCTCGAACTTCTGCACCTGGGTGGCCGCTCGATGCCGCACGCGGTGCTGATGATGATCCCGGAGTCCTGGGAGAATCACGCCGAGATGGACCCGGCGCGCCGGGCGTTCTATGAGTTTCACTCCACGCTGATGGAGCCCTGGGACGGTCCGGCCCTGGTCGCGTTCACGGATGGCACCGTGATCGGTGCGGTGCTGGACCGCAACGGCCTGCGCCCGGACCGCTACTGGGTCAACGATGACGGCCTGGTGGTGCTGGCCAGTGAGGTCGGGGTACTCGACATAGACCCCACCACGGTGGTGCGCAAGGGTCGGCTGGAGCCGGGCCGGATGTTCCTCGCCGACACCGCGGCCGGCCGGATCGTCGGTGACGACGAGATCAAGGGACAGCTCGCCGCCGAGCACCCCTACGCTGACTGGATCGCCCAGGGCCTGACCCGGCTCGCGAGCCTGCCCGGGCGCGACCGCGAGGTGCACACCCACGCCTCGCTGGTACGGCGCCAGCAGACGCTGGGATACACCCAGGAGGAGCTCGGAATACTTCTGGCGCCGATGGCCCGGACCGGCGCCGAGCCGATCGGGTCGATGGGCAATGACGCACCGCTGGCCCCGTTCTCCCAGCAGTCCCGACCGCTGTTCGACTACTTCAGCCAGCTGTTTGCCCAGGTCACCAACCCGCCACTGGACGCGATCCGGGAGGAGCTGGTGACCTCCCTGCAAGCACAGCTCGGTGCGCATCCCAACCTGCTGGCAGCCACGGCGGATTCCTGCCGGCGGATCGTGCTGCCGTTCCCGGTGCTGGACAACGACGAGCTCACCAAGATCGTCCACGTCAATGATGATGGTGACCAGCCGGAGTACCAGACCTACACCGTCAAGGGCCTCTATGACGTGCATGGTGGCGGCGCGGCGCTGGTCCGCCGGCTCGATGAGATCCGCGCCGAGGTCTCCGACGCGGTAGCCGGCGGTGCGCGGCTGATCGTGCTGTCCGGCCGCGGTGTTGACGCCGAGCACGCTTCGATCCCGTCGCTCCTGCTCACCGGCGCGGTGCACCACCACCTGGTGCGGTGCAAGACCCGCACCCAGGTCGGCCTGATCGTCGAGGCCGCCGACGCACGTGAGGTGCATCACGTCGCCCTGCTGATCGGCTACGGGGCGGCGGCGGTGAACCCCTACCTGGCGATGGCCACCGTGGAGGACCTCGCCGACCGGGGCCTGCTGGGCGACATCGACGCCAGGACCGCCACCCGAAACCTGATCAAGGCGCTGGGCAAGGGTGTCCGCAAGACGATGTCGAAGATGGGCGTGTCCACGGTGGCTTCCTACACCGGAGCGCAGATCTTCGAGGCGATCGGGCTCGGGCCGGAAGTCATCGACTCCTGCTTCACCGGCACCACGTCCCGGCTTGGCGGGGTCGGCTTCGACACGCTGGCCGACGAGGTCGCGATGTGGCACAACCGTGCGTTCCCGGCAGACGGGGTGCGCGCCCCGCACCGGGAGCTGGCGATCGGCGGCGACTACCAGTGGCGCCGTGAAGGCGAGGCGCACGTCTTCTCCCCCGCCACGGTGTTCAAGCTGCAGCACTCCACCCGGACGGGCCGCTACGAGGTGTTCAAGGAGTACACCCGGCTAGTCGACGATCAGTCGCAGCGGCTGATGACCCTGCGCGGACTGTTCGCCTTCCGCGAGGGCTTGCGGCCGCCAGTGCCGATTGACGAGGTGGAACCGGTTGAGTCGATAGTCAAGCGGTTCGCCACCGGAGCCATCTCCTACGGATCCATCTCCAAGGAAATGCACGAGACGCTGGCCATCGCGATGAACCGGCTGGGCGGCAAGTCCAACACCGGTGAGGGCGGCGAGGACGCCGACCGCTACACCCGCGACGCCAATGGCGACCTGCGGCGCTCGGCGATCAAGCAGGTGGCCTCCGGTCGGTTCGGCGTGACCAGCGAATACCTGGTCAATGCCGACGATCTGCAGATCAAGATCTCGCAAGGCGCCAAGCCTGGCGAGGGCGGCCAACTACCCGGGACCAAGGTGTACCCGTGG
>JAODNG010000533.1 GCA_025465385.1 Pseudonocardiales bacterium | reverse complement strand
TGGCAGACACGCACGTGATAGTCCTGCCGGGCGGCGGGTACGCGACGCATGCCCGGAACGAGGCCGAGCCGATCGTCGAGTGGCTTAGCGGGTTGGGGGTTGCGTCCAGCGTTTTCCGCTACCCGCTCAATGTTCCTCACCCGGTTCCTCTCGGCGCGCTGCGCGCCGAGATTCGGCGTCGTCGCACGAATGGGGCTGACCGCATCGGTCTGATCGGCTTCTCGGCCGGCGGTCACCTGGCCGGGCTTGCTGCCCTGGCGCCCGGTGCCGAGCCGGCTGTCGCGGTGCAGTTCGTGATTGTTGGCTACGCGATCACCTCGATGGAGACCGAGACCTACCGTCCGGCCAGGCTGATCTTGCTTGGCGAAGGCGCGAGCCCGGAGTTGCGGCGCGCGACCTCTCTGGACTCACTGGTGACTCCTCACTCGCCGCCGTTCTTCCTCTGGCACACGGCGGAGGACATCTATGTCCCTCCTGAGCACACTTATCGCGTCGCGTCGGCGCTGGCGGCCCACGGGGTTGCGCACGCGGTCCATGTATTCGCGCACGGGCCGCACAATCTCGGCTTGGCAGAGGGCGCCGGGGACGCGGCCCTGTGGACAACGTTGGCCGGGTCGTGGATTCGCGAACGCGCAGGGGTGTGAGGCCGCCGGCCCTCGATGTCGGGGGCGCTGGCGGTGCAGCAGGTCGCGCTTCGCGCGCATTACATGCAGCTGACGGTTCACCACCGCCGTTTGCGCTCGACGGGGCGCTCGAGCACAAGCTCGCTACAGAAGTTGACGGGTCGGACTTAGGTATGGGAGTAGTGACTATGAGCAAACTGCAGGGAAAAGTGGCGGTTATCACCGGCGGTACTACGGGGATCGGGTTGGCCACGGCTAAGCTCTTCGCCAAGGAAGGCGCCTATGTCTTCATCACGGGCCGCCGCCAAAAGGAACTCGATGAGGCGGTGCAGGAAATTGGCAACAACACTTGTGGCGTTCAAGGAGACGTTGCCAAACTGGCCGACCTTGATCGTCTCTATCAGACCGTCGGGGCGAAGGGGCGGATCGATATTATTTTCGCCAACGCCGGCCTAGGCGAATTTGTCCCACTGGGGAGCGTCACGGAAGAACACTTCGACAAAATATTTGATATCAATGTGAAGGGAACGCTGTTCACGGTACAAAAGGCCCTACCGCTGTTGAACGACGGCGGCTCCATTATTCTTACAGGCTCCGTCGCGAGCGTCAAAGGCACCCCCGGGATGTGGGTCTACGGCGCGAGCAAGGCAGCCATTCGCAATTTCGTGCGAGGATGGACCGTAGAGCTGAAGGATCGTCGTATCCGTTCCAATGTCCTTAGCCCCGGTCCGATCGACACGCCGCTTGTGGCAAAGCAACCGCAAGACAACATCGCTAAAATTGTGTCCACCATTCCGATGGGGCGTATGGGTGGTCCCGATGAAGTTGCCAAGGCGGCCCTGTTTCTCGCCTCGGATGACTCCAGTTTCATCACGGGCATCGAACTATTCGTTGATGGCGGCAGAGCCCAAATCTGATCGATGATGAACTGCAGACGGTCACGTCATGGTCGGTGATGAAGACGGCAGTGTCGTGACTGGGCCGTCGGCTTCGGTTTTGTCATGTTGCCGTCTGCGTTGCTCTCTCTTCCTCCATTTCGCCATGCATGTCGGTCTACGGGCAAGGCGGCCTCTAGCTGCGTCGCGAATGATCCATCGGGCCTAGGATACCGGTCTGGCCCCAGTCGTCGTCTTCGGCGTGCAGGGTGTAAGCGGCGTGGACCATGTCCCCATCGGCGTGCCACCCGGCCGGCTCGCCGTAGCGCGCGATGTCGGCCTGCGGTCCGCGTCTTGGAGTTGGGGACATACACCGGGTCGGTGACGTTGTGGATGCGCATCACGCCGTCTTTGCTGTAGCTGTGCACCGGTGCTTTTGGCGAATTGACCGGGATCTGCTGGTAGTTGACACCCAGGCGGGCACGGTGGGCATCGGCGTTGACGCGGCGACGGTCAGCACCCCAGAGCCGCTCAGTGAGGTGCTTTCCAGACGCTGGTGGAACTCCCGCGAGTCAGTTCCGAGCTGGTGCGGTAGGGCCTGTGTGGAACGTGCCAGCGCGAAACCACACGTTCACTGGCTGTGAGCAGCTTCTGATCAGCGTGCGCACCGCCTTGTGCGCAGGCCGCTCGACGGTGGCCCAGGCCCTACACGGTGGGATCGGCAAGACTGCGTTAGCCATCGAGTACGCCCACCGTCAACACAGTCACTACGACGAGGTGTGGTGGTGCCCTCGGAACAGCCAGCGTTGATCCCGGACCGATTGGCCGAATCCTCGGTAAAGTAGAGATCGCTTTTGCTACGCGAAAAGTAGCTTATGCGTACGACATGGAAGGAGGAGGTTGATGAGCCCAGCGGAGATCGATCCGGAATCGGGATGTCGTGTGCCGTTGCCTCGGCGCGAGGACCTCGACTCCGAGGGTCGGAAAATCTTTGATTACTTTACTGCGGGGACGAAGGGAGTCCTGCGTGGACTCCATGGCCCCGCTGGTTTATGGCTGCACAGTCCAAAGATGGCTGAGTTGTACGTGCCTTTCGGCAATTACCTAAGGTTTGGCGCCAGCCTCAGTGAGCCAATTCGCGAAGTTAGTATCCTGGCGACGGCCCGCGAATGTAACGGTGCGTTCGAGTGGGCGGCGCATGAGCCGGAGGCTTTAAACGTGGGCGTACCGGAGGAAGTCATTCGATCGATCAAATTCAGGGAGCCAAGCGCCGCGATTGAGGCGCCATACGGGGTCGTCGTCGAGCTGATTCGCGAGGCATTCACGGAGCGATCGGTGACCGCAGAGACGTATGACGCTGCTGTTTCGCTGCTCGGAGTTCCGCTTCTTATCGATCTCATGACCCTTGCGGGGACATACGCGAGCACTGCCGCGCTGCTCGCAGTCTTTGATATGCAGCTAGATCCTGGCGAGACGCATCTGTTGCCGTCTCTTGAGTGACATGCTAGAGCGCAACGTCGCTTTCACGGGAGAGCTTATGCGGGTACCGCGCGAAGGGCACGATCTCTCCTGGCTGAGAAAGGTCCTCCAGGCTGTGGTGGAACTCGAATTGTCCACGATACCGCCCTACCTTTTCGCGATGTGGTCGATCGACGCAACGGTCAGTCCGGTGACCGATCTGATCCTGAACATCGTCCTTGAGGAGATGGGGCACATGGGGCTCGCGTGCAACATGCTCACAGCGGTGGGCGGGGCGCCCGACATCAACACCCCGACCGCGGTCCCGACATATCCCGGGAGCCTTCCGGGCGGAGTCCATCCCGGACTCACGGTCGGGCTGGCGCCCCTGAGCCATGAGGTGCTCGAGACGTTCATGGAGATCGAGCTCCCCGAGAGCGGACCCAGGATCTACCACCGCGGAGTCGAGTTCCCGACCATCGGCGCCTTCTACGACGCGATCCTGGCCGCGTTCCATCAGCTCCCGGCCGGGACGATCACCAGTCGGCGGCAGCTAGAGTTCCTCGGCGATCCGGTCGAACTGTTCAAGATCGGAAACCCTCGATGATGCGGTACGCGCAATTCAAGAGATCAAACAGCAGGGTGAAGGCACCTCCCAGTCACCGATCGGGGACCCCGACGACCCAGCCGCCCAAGATAGTCTC
>JAODNG010000507.1 GCA_025465385.1 Pseudonocardiales bacterium | reverse complement strand
GTCCGGATTGTTCGCAATGAACGATGTGGGGATCCTGGCCGCGACCGGGCGGCCTGCCGGGTCATTGGGCGGTGCATCCGCCGTCGATGGCCAACGCCGCACCGGTGATGAAAGTGGATTCGTCGCTGAGCAGGAAGGCCACGAACGCCGCGATCTCGTCCGGTTGTGATATCCGTCCGACCGGGTTCATGGCTTCAGCCGCTAGCTCACCGTCCGGAGGGGCGCCCAGCAAGCTCCGGAAGAGCGGCGTGTCCACTTCGCCGGTGACCAGCGCATAAACCCGGAGGCCCTGGCTGGCGCATTCGAGCGCGGCGGTGCGAGTCAGCCCGACCACTCCATGCTTGGCCGCCACATACGGTGACAGGGACCGTATCCCGATGGCACCTGCGATTGAAGCATTGTTCACGATGGAACCACCACCGCCAGAGGCCATAATCGCCGGGATTTGGTACTTCATGCTGTAGAAGACACTCGTCAAGTTCTGGTCTAGATCCGCGTGCCATGCCGCGTTGTCGATGTTCTGAACGACGCCTAAGGTGTTCACTCCTCCCACGTTGTTGAACGCTCCGTCCAGCC
The DNA here is from genome assembly GCA_025465385.1 of Pseudonocardiales bacterium. Taxonomy (GTDB): domain Bacteria; phylum Actinomycetota; class Actinomycetes; order Mycobacteriales; family Pseudonocardiaceae. The sequence continues at coordinate 3,013 of JAODNG010000507.1, read as the reverse complement.
GACCGAACTTCGTCACCGCTGTCCGTATCAACTCCGCAACATTAGCTTCCACCGTGCCGTCGGTGGCAAGGAAGATGGCCTGACCGCCGGCACTGCGGATACTCGCTGCGACCTCGTCACCCACATCCTCTCGGCGCGCTCCGATCACCACGGCGGCCCCTTCTGAAGCGACCCGCCTCGCGACCGCCTTTCCTATCCCGGAACTTCCTCCAGTGACCACGATCACCTTGGACTCGAAGCGAGCAGTCATATCCTCATTCTCACATCTGGGGAGGGACCGCTGGCCCGGATGGGCGCAAGAACGGCTGGCGTCCGCTACAGCGGTGCAGCGCCGCGGCTAGAATATCCCGTCACACCGACGCCGGCTGCCGGTTCGCCTCGAAACTCAAATCTCAGTTCTCATGCGATCGATGGTTATTCGCGATCTTCCGGCTGATCTGTCATCAAGTCTAATCTCTTCCGCTCTCTTCCTCCCGAACTCCACAGCGGAGCTGCTCTGCAGGGCCCGGACAGCTCTGCTGTGGAGTTCGGGAACGGGACAGCGGTGACGGCCACGTCGATCGCCAAGCCCTACCGCGCGGCGGGGGGACGCTCGACCGGTCCAAACCAGTCGAATCCTGAGATCCGGTGTTGTTAGTCCTTTGTACCCGTCCGCACCTTGTGATCGTAGGCTCCGGAGGGAGGAGGGGTGGATGGACGACCAGGATGGGTCCGCCGACCCGGACTACCGCTTCACGCTGGCCAACGAGCGCACTTTCCTGGCCTGGATCCGCACCGCGCTGGCGCTCATCGCCGGCGGGGTGGCCGTCGTGCAACTGGTCCCCGACTACGGGTTCCCGGGGGCGCGGCGGATCGTTGGGGCCCTGCTCGCCGGGATGGGCGTGCTGGTGGCCGGGGGAAGTGTGCGGCGCTGGTGGCAAGTCCAGCAGGCGATGCGCCGGGACACCGTCCTACCGCCGACGCGGATGCCGCTGCTGCTGGGAGCCGGGCTGGTCGTGTTGACAGTGGTCGTGCTCGTGCTGCTGCTGACCGCGCGCTAGGTCGACGTCATGGGCGCCCGGTGATGGCCCGGATCAATGAGCTGCCCGGCCTGCAGGCCGAGCGCACCCTGCTGTCCTGGGACCGCACGGCGCTGGGGCTATTGGGTAACGGTGCGCTGCTGATGTTGCGCGACGTCCAGCCGCTGGGCACGGCTCGCCTCGTCCCGGCCGGTGCGGCGCTGTTGCTGGCGGTGCTCTGCGCGCTGGCCGGACGCCGCCGGGCGAAACGGATCGGTCGACCGACGGGGACGGTGGCCGCGCCGACGCCTGAGGTGGTTGTGCTGGGCGCGACGGTGACGCTGCTCGGCCTGGCCGTCGTCGGGCTACTCGTCGTCTAGCCGGCGAGTCGATTTATCGGGCGATCAGCTGCGTGGAGCCGACGATCTCGTCGATGACACTGACCGGTGGGGCGCCCGCCAGATCGGACACGGTCACGAAGATCAGCGACGTGGGGATCATCCCCGAGGAGGCGGGGCCGGTCTCGATGGCGACGGTCTCGGCCTGGAGCTTGCCGTTCGGTTGCGAGTAGCCGAACCGGACGTAGTAGCCGCTCCGGCCGGCGACCTGGATAGGTCCCTCGCTGGTAATGGTCGCGCCCTGGATGCCCGCTTGGCCGATGACGGCCTGCTCAGCGGCCGCTGCGGCCGTCTGGGCACTGGCCGCCGACGTGCTGAGCACGCTCGCAAGGGCGGAAGCGCACGTGACTCCAGCCGCGCAGGTGTCGGGATAGACCATCTGCGGGAGCTGCGGGTGGCTCTCGTCGGGCAGCTGACGCCAACCAGCGGGGATGGCGACCGAGATGGCGACCCCCGGCCCGGAAAGCCGTGAGCCACCCACCGACCCCGAGGATGGATCGAATCGGGCGGCGATCGCGGGACCGGCGAACAGCACAGCCGAACCTGCAATGCCGGCGGTGACGGCGACGACACAGTGTGAAAAACGCATTGCTCCCCCTGCTGCTCATTGAAACCAGTTACTCAGATTAACCCCTTTAGGTAGTTGCTCCAATTACCTGATATGGAAGATACGTATTTGATGCCGGAAATACGTATCAGATCACGGCACATTACGTGTACCGCAAGCCGAGCAGTTCTCGCAGTCGGGTCAGGCGCAGCCCGCGATCCCGCTCGACGGATGGATCTCGGGAAAGCTGGCAACTAGTCGGGCGAGCTCGTCGCGCCTGGTCGGGTCGGCAGCTGCGTCACGCCGCGTGATCCCACCGAGCGCCGGACCATTTCTCGTCACACCAGCGGTGCTCCTGCTCGTCCGGAAGTGATGCTCCCGGCCGGGCGCGACGGCGAAGATCCCACCGGTGAGTTGGTGCGATTACCCGTACGGCAGTGCCCAAGCGCACACCAGCGCATCGCGGCGCGCCTGTCGGCTGAAGTTCCGCTCCCGAATCCCGAGCACGTCCCCGGTCCTCAGATCGCGCATGGTGATCCGCTTCCCGTTGGGACGCGACACCTCGTACACCGAGCGCTGTCCCAGAGCACTATCGGACGCACGATGGTGTCGAGGTGCACCTGATCGCCGAGATGACCGAATTGGCGAGCGCGCAGCCGTACACGAATCCATCCAATGCCTATGTGGGGCAGGTCAGCGCAGGAGCCCACCACTACTGGCGGATTCTTGTCAGGTCGGGGACGGTGTTGAGGGGGTTTCGGCGTGGTGGTCCGCCGAGCCATGGTGGTGGGTGGAATTCTGGGATACCGCCGGCCAGGTGTATTCGCCAGCTGGAATGGTGCAGGAGTCGGTGGTGCCGACCGCACAGGGCGACGCAGTTTCCGACGCTGGTGGGACCATTATCGGCCCAATGGACGATGTGATGAATTTCGCACCAGCGGGCTGGTACAGAACAACCGGGAAAGGCGCATCCGCGGTCCCGAACAATGACTGCACGGCGGATCGCGGTGGGAATGGTGTGGCTGGCGCGCCCGACATCAAGTGGTTCACCTCGGGCACCTAACACCATC
>JAODNG010000503.1 GCA_025465385.1 Pseudonocardiales bacterium | reverse complement strand
ACGCTCTATTTGACCAGCGCAGACTGCTCTGGGCGCTTACGTGTAGATCGGTGATGACCCCTGAGGTGCAGCCCGAGGTCTTGGTTGCCACGGTGACCCCGCCGCCGGAGGCATTGCGCGGGCGCGGGGTGACGCACTGGTCGGCGCGGCGGTTGGCCGGCTGGCTGGCCCGGCATTGGGGCATCCGGGTCAGTCGCGATTCGGTCGCGGTGCTGGTCGCTGGATTTGCCTCCAGCCGCACCGCAGCGAGGGGTTTAAGGTCTCCACCGCTCCAGCGCTGGAGACCAGGATCCGCGACGTGGTCGGGCTGTATCTGGACGCCCAGGGCGTGGTGGTGGTCTGCGTCGATGAGATCGCCCAGCTCCAGATGCTGGACCGGATTGCCCTGATGCTGCCGATGCGCCCAGGACAAATCGAACGTCAACCCACGACTACACCCGTCACGGCACCACCACCCTGTTCAGCCGAAGGAGAAGCACATGGCATCAGATCCGACGACGCCCGCGGACAGTCCCGTCCGGACCGCGGCGGCTGCGGTCATGATTGATCCATCGTGGTCGCGGGTGGGCCGGTGGGACCCGATGTTCCCGCTGCCGAATGTCGCGATCCACACCCATGTCCTGCCTGATGGCAAGGTGTTGTTCTGGGGTCGGCGCGACGACCCGAATGGCTCGATGAACGAACACGCCTGCACTCCGCACGTTTGGGATCCCACGACCGGCACGTCCACCTCGACTCCGCGGCCGACCCTCGCGGACGGCACGACCGTCAATCTGTTCTGTTCCGGACACACCTTCCTGCCCGACGGCAGGCTTCTGGTGGCCGGTGGGCATCTCACCGACGGCAACGGCGTCAACCAGGTGTGTACCTACGACCACGCCACCAACACCTGGACAGCCCTGCCCATAATGAACGGGGGCAGATGGTACCCGACCGTCACAGCGCTTGCCGACGGCAGGGTGTTGGTGTCGTCGGGTAGTGCCGTGAACAACGGCAATGCGGTCGTCAATGACACTCCGCAGATCTGGGACGGGACCCAATGGCACAACACCGTCACCTTCATCGGGCTGCCGCTGTACCCGCGGATGCACCTCGCGCCAGATGCGCGGGTGTTCATGTCCGGGTCCAACGCGACCACGTTCTTCCTCGACACAGCGGGCACCGGCACCTGGACTCCGCTGCCCGGTCCCGGTGGAGTGCGGCCGAACGGTGATCGGCAATACGCCCCATCGGTGATGTACGAACCTGACAAAGTGATCTACATCGGCGGTGGGAACGACGCCGTCACCGATCTGCCCAGCGCCGCGACGGACCTCATCGATCTCAGCGCCAATCCCCAGGCGTGGCATGCAGGCGCAAGCATGGAGTTCCGGCGTCGCCAGCACAACGCGACGATCCTGCCCGATTGCACCATCCTCGTGACCGGGGGAACGAGCGGCCCCGGCTTCAACGACGTGTCGCCCGGCAAACCAGTGCACGTCGCCGAGCTGTGGAACCCTGCAACCGAAACGTGGAGGCAGTTGGCTGCCGAGGACGTCGACCGCTGTTACCACGCGACGGCGGTGCTGCTCCCGGACGCGACGGTGCTCAGCGCCGGTGGCGGCGAATTCATGGTCGGCTCCGCGCCGAACGATCCCCGCGACACCCACCGCGACGGGCAAATCTTCCACCCGCCCTACCTGTTCCAGGGCCCGCGCCCGCAGATCTCTGCAACACCCACCGAGATCGTCCACGGAGAGACCTTCCCCATCGACGTCACGGGACCCGACATCGCGAAGGTCACGATCGTGCGACTGCCCTCGGCGACCCACGCCTTCGACCAGAACCAGCGCATCAACGTCCTCGCGTTCAGCGCACAAGGAGCCACCCTGACCGCCACCGCGCCAGCCGAGCCTGCCCTGTGCCCACCGGGGCACTACATGCTCTTCGTAATCAGCGCGGCCGGGGTACCCTCCGTCGCGCGGATCGTCCATGTCAGCACCGCCCCCGCAGGTGGGGTCGCCTCGGCCCTGGCGGAAGTCGGTGAGACAACGTTGCAGCCCCTCGTCGCCGAGGGCACAGAAACTCAGGCACTCGACGACGCCGTGCGAAGCCAGTCGACCGGAACCCGTGTGACCATCGGTCTGACCGCGAAATGCCCTTACGGACTCGGGCCATGCTGGGGCGGCGCGTATGAGGCATTGACGAAGCTCAGCGGTGTCGCCGCAGTGCGCCCGATACCGAACACCACCGACTCGACCGCCGAGGTTTACCTCACCGATCAGGGGCTGCCCGATCTCGACCGATGGCCGGAACAGATCGCCCGCTGGGCCAACGGGAGCTACGACTTCCGCGGCGTGGAGGTGACGGTCGCGGGCACCGTCACCGAGCGCGACGGCGTGCTGAATCTGACTGGGCCCGGCCTTCCGGCTCCGGTGCAGCTCCTAGCGCTGCGCCCCGGCGAAGAACTCCCCTGGGACCTCGGAAGTCGACGTGTCCGACCCGCTTCGAACAGCGAACGCGACGCGCACCGACAGCTGTTGCAAAGACGCCGCCAGCTCAATGCCGACCTTCAAATACGCGTGACGGGTCCGCTCCGAAAAATGGGTAACCACTGGTCACTATTCGTCCGCACCACCGATGACCAACCAAATCATGCGAGATGAGGCACATAGGAACCCTGACCCCTAGGCCCGCGGAACCGGTAAGCATCACTTGCCGGTCACCGGATCTTGCCCACCGAACAGCCGCACCTGGTACGTACCGCCCCGTTGCCCGATGCCAGCCAACTCCTTCGGAGCTTGCTTCCTGCGTGCGATAAGGGTGAGTGTAAGCAGCAGAATTGGACAGTCAGTTGTACAAAGATCGATCGTTGATCATCAAAGACAACCGTTACGCTGTTCGCGGTGGTCACCAGGGCGAGGTAGAACCGCCGACCATCCGCTTTCAGGACTCGGGATGCGAGTCCGCCAAGCCCCGCCCACGTCCGTGGCTGCATCAAACACCACAACAATACTGACCCGCGAATCCCGCTGAACGCCGACAAACGCATGCGGATGAGACCAAAGATGAGCCCATGCTGGCTTCCGCGACTCGGCAGGCGTGGCATCTCGGGCGGCATATGGAGCAGCGGTGGAGGCCTTCTGGCCTATAGGCTCGGCCGACGCCTTGTTACTACCTGCCTGTCGTCTCGGACCTAGTCTCATCCCGGATCCAAATCCGAGGACGCTCCTGGCCGTTGGTGGCCGTTGATTTGGCGATGGATGTAGCCGCCGGGGAACACGGCCGATCGGGTGAACCTGGGTGGCGCAGTATTTCGGGAGGCGTGCCGTGCCTCATGTTTCATGGGTACAGACCTATCCACCAAGGTTGTGCGGAGGTTTCGATAAGGCATCCACTCAGAATTCACTCTGCAAGACGCCCGCGGCCGTGCCCGCCTGTGGGGTTTCCAGAAATCGATGCTGGCGGTGCGCCGTGGACCGTCTGGCCTGCGTTGGACACTAAGAAAAGGATGTGGATTGAGTCATGACGGATACTATTCCGACTGAGCCCGCCCTCGAGCGGACGCGCGGTTTCCGATGGGGGCAGGTACCGTCGGTGCGAGGCCTGGGTCTGACCGCGGATGCCGCGGAACCTGCGCCGGATCTGGGAGCCATCGCGAGCTTCACCGGAACATTCAAAGGCACCGGGTTCAATACCATTTTCAGACCACAAGATTTTGCTGTTACACCAACACCGTTGCCCAATCCGACGCACGGGCCCGACGACAATATTCTCGAGTTGAACCTCACCGAGGAGACCCTGTCATTCTCGCCAGCGCTCGGGTCGATCCCTAATCGCGGTATGGTCCAGGGCGACGTGTTCCTCAACGGCATTCCGTACCGGCAGATCATCAACGACGTCAGCGATCCCACCCAACCTGTCGGGATCCATTTCGAGCCAGGTGTCTGGTTGAGTGTTCCGCCAACAACTGCGCCAGCCGAGGGCGCCACGCTCGTACGCATGGCGTCTATTCCGCATGGCACAACCATCGAAGCGCAGGGAACCTCGTTCCTGGTCACCGGAGGCCCGGTCATTAAGCCCGTGGACATCACGCCCTTCCCGATCGGCAACCCGGGACGGCGGATCAGGTTCCCAAGTCAGGACGTCAATGATACGGGCACGTTCCGGGTGCCACAGGATCTGACGAGTTTCATCGCTGCCGGCACGATCACGAAGGACATTCTGGACAACCCCAATCTCATCATAAAGAACCGCGCTGATGCGCAGAACATCACCTCCACGACGGTCATCGTGATCAACACAAATCCCAACGACCCACTTTTCGGCGATCCCAACGACCCACTTTTCGGCGGCGGGACCGACAACATCGCGTTCCTGCTGGGCGACAAGACCGCGACGGCGCCGAACGCCAACGCGATTCAGATGACTGCGATATTCTGGATCGAGACCGTCTCGGAGCAGATTACGGTGCCAGCCTGCAGCCCAGACCAACCGGTGATCGTCCAGGGCAACGCGAGCGCGGGTAACCCTGTTGCGAGCTTCGCGGTCAGTCCAGCAACGGAGATCACCGCGGATACCCAGATCGACGTCACGTACACGCAGATCCAGTACACACAAACGGTCTTCCTGAACTTCAATGGCCTGACGTGGCCGCACGTCTCAGTGGCGACACTGGTACCGAACGACCCTATCCCGATAACACTGTAGGCCTTCAGCTGAGCGGCCCCCCGAAATCAGTCCTGCGCTGGGCTCGT
>JAODNG010000464.1 GCA_025465385.1 Pseudonocardiales bacterium | reverse complement strand
TCACGGTGAAGTTCCGGATCGGCATCGACGAGGAGCACTACACTTTTCTCGACGCCGGCCGGATCGCGCAGGACGCTGGCGTGGCCGCCGTGGCCCTGCACGCGCGTACTGCGGCGCAGCGCTACTCGGGCACGGCCGATTGGGATGCCATCGCCGCGCTCAAACAGGCGGTCACGTCGATCCCGGTGCTGGGCAACGGGGATATCTTCGCCGCCGCCGACGCGATCCGGATGGTGGAGCACACCGGCTGCGACGGGGTTGTCGTGGGCCGCGGCTGCCTGGGACGGCCGTGGCTGTTCGCCGAGCTGGCAGCCGCCTTCAGCGCCACCCGCGCCCCGACGCCACCGGATCTCGGACAGGTCGCGGCCACCCTGCGCCGCCACGCCGGGCTGCTCGCCGAGCACCTCGGGACCGATAAGGGGCTGCGTGACCTGCGCAAACACGTTTCCTGGTACCTGCACGGCTTCCCAGTCGGCGGGGATGTGCGGCGGGCGCTGGGGATGGTGTCCAGCTTCGCCGAGCTGGACGAGGCGCTGGCCCGGCTGGATCCCGATGCCCCGTTTCCGCCCGACGCGGACGGCCCCCGCGGACGCCAGGGCTCACCCGGCCGGGTGGTGTTGCCGCACGGCTGGCTTGATGACCCGACGGATCTCGCAGTCCCGGCAGGCGCCGAGTTTCCGCATTCCGGCGGCTGAGCAGGGTAGCGCCAGCAGAACGCGGATTCACCGGCGGTTCATGTGACTACCGAGACGCGGCGGCATTGCCCCCGTACCCTCGGACGATGCGGGAGACATTCCGGGCCGAGCTGGACAGCCTGATTGAAGACCTGGCCAGAGCCGCTCGGCTGGCCGGGCAGATGATGACCAACGCCTCGACGGCGCTGAGCCAAGCCGACCTCGGGCTCGCCGAGCTGGTGATCTCGGAGGAGGGAGACATCAAGGCGCTGTGCGAGGACATGGACCAGCGCTGCGTCAAACTGCTCGTGCTGCAGGCACCGGTAGCGACCGACCTGCGAATGGTCGTCGCGGCCATGCACGCGGTGGGCGACGTGCAGCGGATGTGCAATCTGGCGCAGCACATCGCCAAGATCGCGCGGATGAAACACCCGGCGGTGCCGATCCCGGACGACGTCCGCCCAGTGTTCGCTCGGATGGGTGTGCTCGCTACCGGGCTGGCCCAGGACGCCGCGGCCGCGATCGAGAGCCAGGATCCGCTGTCCGCCCAGCGGTTGGCCCAAGCCGACGACGAGGTGGACGCGCTTCGCCGCCGGATCTTCCGGATCCTGTTCTCCGAGGACTGGTCGCACGGCGTGGAACCGGCCGTGGACGCCGCGCTGATCGGCCGCTACTACGAGCGCTTCGCCGACCACGCCGTCGCGATCGCCCGCCAGGTCAGCTTCCTCGTCACCGGCCAACCACACGAACGCTGACCAGCTCCACCCTACAGTTCCCGAACTCCACAGCAGCGCTGTACAGAGCTCGCAAAACACGCTGTTGTGGAGTTCGAGAGGCAAGGAGCGAACGGATGGGCGGGATCTAGGAGCGCAGGAACTCGACGTCCGTGTGGTGGTGGGTGAAGCCGAGCTTGTGGTAGGTGCGCAGTGCGGCGGTGTTGTCGGACTCTACGTAGAGCATCGCCTGGCGCACCCCCCGCTCGCGCAAATACACAAGCCCCGCCACGGTGAGCGCGGCGCCTAAGCCGGTGCCTTGGGCGTCGGGATCCACCGCCAGCACATAGATCTCCCCGAGGCCGTTGGGGTGCACCTTGGTCCAGTGGAAGCCGAGCAGTCGGCCGGCCGGGTCCACCGCCAGCAGCAACCCCTTCGGGTCGAACCACGGCTGCGCCTCGCGCACCACAAGCTCGCCAGTATCCCATCGTCGCTGCTCGGGATGCCACGAGAACGCGCGATCGTTGACCGCCACCACCGCCGCCTCGTCCTCACCGGGCACGAAGGCGCGCAGCGCGACCCCGGCAGGGAGGGCTCGGCGCGCGATTGGGTCGGTCAGCCCCCGACGTAACTGCAGCAGTTCCCGCCGGCGAGCCAGCCCGGCTCGGCGCGCCAGCCGCAGCGCCGCCGGGTGCTCACCGTGCGCCCACAGCCACAGCGGGCCGTCGACTCGATCGAGCAGCGCGGCGAGCAGCGCACCACCCACCCCACGACGCCGGTAGGCGGGATGCACCGTGAACTCGGCAGTACGACGCTCGACGCGCTCGTCCAGGCTGCCGTAACCGGTCAGCGTGCCCATATCGTCCGTCAGCAGGTGTACGAAGCCGGCACCGGGATGGCGCAGGCGCAGCACCGCCGCTTCAGAGATGGGCTCCACGCCATCCGCGGCCGTCGCGGCGGCCAGCACTCCCACTACAGCGGCGATCTGTCCGTCGGTGAGCTGATCGAGCCAGGTCAGTGCCAGGGTCAACGCCGCTGCCCGGAAAGTGACTGTGCCTCGTGGGGATCGGCCCGATCTGAATCACTGTCGACCGCTTCGGCGTCATGCTCGACGGCGCGCTCCTGCTCGGCCCGCTCCCGGGAACTCATGTTGCGGACTGGGCGGACAAACTTGTAGCCGACGTTGCGCACGGTGCCGATGAGTTGCTCGTGCTCTGGACCGAGTTTGGCCCGCAACCGCCGTACATGGACGTCGACAGTGCGGGTGCCGCCGAAAAAGTCATAGCCCCACACCTCCTGCAGTAACTGCGCCCGGGTGAACACCCGGCCAGCATGCTGAGCGAGGTACTTCAGCAGCTCGAACTCCTTATAGGTGAGGTCCAGCGGGCGGCCACGCAGCCGGGCGGTGTAGGTGGCCTCATCGATCACTAGCTCGCCCAGTACCAGCGAGTTTCCACCACCCACGGCGGATTCGGTCGCGCGCCGAGCAACTAGCAGCCGCAGTCGGGCATCGACTTCGGCCGGGCCGGCGGTGGGCAGCAGGATCTCGTCGGACCCCCAGTCCGCGGACAGCGCCACCAGGCCGCCCTCGCTGATCACCACCACTACCGGCACGTCCAGCCCGGTGGACCCCAGCAGCCGGCACAGGCTGCGCGACCCTGCGAGATCCGTGCGGGCATCCACCAGCACCGCGTCGTAGGGGCCAGCGTCAAGCAGAGCGGCGACCTCCGGGGCCGCCGACCGCACGTTGTGCCCTAGCAAACACAGCGCGGGCAACATCGAGGGCGGGTCAGGATCCGCGGTGAGCAAGAGAAGCTCCATGCCCGCTCCGTCCTACCGTTGGAGGCCAGCGGTGTCACCGACCCGGTGTCGCCGGCCGGTCGAGCCGCTTGTGTTCCAGCGCCGCGGTGGGCCGCGACCTACCGCCCGTTCTGCGGAGAATACCGTGCCGACCGCAGGGACCATATGAAATAGTCAGAATGGTAGGGCTGAGTGCGTAAATTGATCATCGCGGTGCTGGTCATCGTGGCGTTGGCCGTAGCGGCCGACTTCGGTGCCGCGGCGGCTGCCGAGTACACCGTCGCCAAACAGGTGCGCCAACAGCTCCACCTCGCCAGCGACCCGTCCGTGCGGATCAACGGCTTCCCGTTCCTGACCCAGGCGCTGGCCGCCCATTACACCGCGATGGACGTGCAGGCATCCGGGCTCTCCGCAGACCCGCTGCACGACCTTGACGTGGAGGCGACACTGCACGATGTCGATGCGCCGCTGGCGGAGGTGGTCTCCGGTGATCTGCATTCGGTGCGGGCGGCGAAGGTGGACGGCCGGGTCCGGATCAAGGACACCGACCTCGGTCGGGCAATTGGGATCGAAGATCTCCGGATTCAACAGCCCTCTGATCAGGAGATCAAAGACCTTCTCCCGCCGGGTACGCCCACCAGCGATTCTCCGCGGAGCAACCGCGCCCCGATCAAGATGGTGGCGACGACCGACCTTGCCGGCCAGCGCACGCAGGTCGTCGCGCTTGGTGTGATCGAACTCACGCGTGGCTACGTGCGTATTACCACTAGCGATGTTGAGCTGGGCCGTGACGGTGGCGGCGCGGTGGGTCTGCCGCGGGCAATTCGCCAGACGCTGCTGAACGCCCTGAGTACCAACATCAAGACCGGTGGCCTCCCGTTCGCCGTTACCCCCACCATGGTTTGGGTGGACACCGGCTCGATAGTCGTGGAAGGCACCGCGAATAACGTCTCCCTGCGCCAAGCCGGCGTCGCCATCGGTGACTCGCATTCCGGCTGGGGTCCGTCCAGGCACTGGAATCACGTCCCGGAGACCGGGAGTCTCGGGTAGGCTCGATTTCGTGCACCTGCTGCTGACCAAGCGCCGGGCGGTTGACTTCTGCCGCCTGCACAGCAGCCTCTGTCCGAGGACCTGACCGGGCGGTGACCTGCGCCACTTCCCGCTGCCAGCGCCTACGCGCGGCAGTCGAGCACCCTTAGACAATCCCAAGACAATCCACTGTGTACTCCACTGATCAACGAGGAGCTGTCGCATGAGCCGCGAAGACGTCCTGGTCACACCCGACTGGGCAGAACAGAACCTGGACACCAAGGGCATCGTCTTTGTCGAGGTCGATGAAGACACCGCCGCCTACGACACGGGGCACATCCCCGGGGCAGTGAGAATCGACTGGAAAACCGAGCTGCAGGATCCGGTGATCCGAGACTTCGTCGACAAGGGAGCCTTCGAGAAGCTGCTGTCGGACAAGGGCATCAGTAACGACGACACCGTGGTGCTCTACGGCGGAAACAACAACTGGTTCGCTGCTTACGCCTACTGGTACTTCAAGCTCTATGGGCACCGTGACGTCAAGCTGCTCGACGGCGGCCGCAAGAAGTGGGAACTCGATGGTCGCACTCTGACCACCGACGAGGTGAGCCGGCCGGCCACCAGTTACACCGCCCAGGAACAGGACACCACGATCAGGGCGTTCCGCCAGGAGGCGGTCGACGCGATCAACAACAAGAACCTGGTCGACGTCCGCTCACCCGACGAGTTCTCCGGCAAGATCTTGGCGCCGGCGCACCTGCCGCAAGAACAAGCTCAGCGCCCAGGACACATCCCCAGCGCGCTGAACGTGCCGTGGTCCAAGGCAGCCAACGAGGACGGCACCTTCAAGTCCGACGACGAGCTGCGGGCGCTCTACGAGTCGGCCGGGCTCGACGAGAGCAAGCCGACCATCGCCTACTGCCGGATCGGTGAGCGCTCCAGCCACACCTGGTTCGTGCTGCACGAGTTGCTGGGCCACTCCGACGTCAAGAACTACGACGGTTCCTGGACTGAGTACGGCTCGCTGGTCGGTGCACCGATCGAGCTCGGCAGCAAGGCCTGATCGCCATGTGTGGAGCACCGGAACAGACCCAGGAATTGCCGCCCGGAACGGATCTGAGCAAGCACACCGTGCTGACCGGCACGGTGCGGACGGGCGCAGAGCCTGCCGGAGGTGCTTTCGTGCGGTTGCTCGACGGCACCGGGGAGTTCACCGCCGAGGTAGTGACCTCGGCCTCCGGGCAGTTCCGGTTCTTCGCCGCCCCGGGGAACTGGACCATTCGAGCACTACACCAATCCGGCACCGGCGAAGCCCAGGTAACCGCCGACGGCCCCGGCCTGTTCACCACCGACGTCACCGTGTAACACCGCAGCCATCCCCCGGCCAGCACACTGGCCGGGGGATGGCTGCCGTTATGAGCAACTTTCCGGTGAGTGGGTGGGCTTTGACGAACCACCGACCTCTTCGGTGGCCAGAGCGGCGGGCAGGGCAACTTCAAGGGCGGCCATCAGGGCGTCGGGGGTGGGGGCGCGCTCTGGGTCCAGCAGCCACTGGACCTGTAGACCGTCATAGACCGCAATGAGGAACGAGGCGACCTGCCGCGCGGTGACGTCGGAAAGACCGTCCACCGAGGAGCGCACCATGTCGGCGACAGTGGCGCGCAGCCGCTCGTAGCACTCGGCGAGCTGCGCACGCAGCTCCGGCACCCGCTCGGCTTGGGCCAGCGCCTCGACGAAGGCCACCATCAGCGGGCGGTACTGCTCGAAGGTGCTTACCAGCGCTACCCAGGAGGCCTGGAGCCGCTGCACCGGGGTGGCGCTGGGGTCGGCGAACACGATCCGGGTGATCTGCGCGATGTACTCGTCGAAGCACTGCTGCATCGCCCCGTTGAGCAGCGCCTCCTTGGACCCGAAGTGGTAACCGATGGAGGCGAGATTGGTGCCTGATGCGGCCACCAGATCCCGGGCGGTGGTGCGCGCGTAGCCCCGTTCCAGCAAGCAGCGCCGAGCGCCGTCGAGCAGCGCTTCCCGGTGTCCCATGATCCGGATACTACCGGGGTTAGACAAACGTATGTATATTGCCGGGCTATGGTGAGCATGCCGGCTCCCGGCCCACCGCCCCCTGGCCCGCCGCTGCCGGGACTTCTGCAGGCGGCACTGATCTGGTTGGATCCGGTTCGGTTCGTGCAGACCTGCCACGACCGCTACGGCAGGCTGTTCACCACCCGGATACCGGGAATCGGCACGCTCGTCTTCGTCACCGACCCCGATGACATCAGGTCGGTCTTGCGTGGCGACCCAGCGGTCTTTCACGCCGGGGAAGCGGCCTTCCCGCTGAGTCAGGTCGTCGGGCCCAAGTCGATTCTCATGCTCGACGACGACAAGCACCGCCGCACCCGGGCGATGATGCTGCCAGCGTTTCATGGCGACTCGGTGCGCAGGCAGGTGGCCGAGATGGTCGCCATTACCGTCGACGAGGTCGCCCGATGGCCCGTGAACGAGCAGTTCCCGCTGTTTCCCCGGATGCAGAAACTCACCCTCGAAGTCATCCTGCGCACCGTCATCGGGGTGCACGACGAAGGCCGGCTCGCCGCGCTGCGCGCGGCGTTGCCGCCCATGCTCGATATCGGTTCGCCGCTGGAGCTGATCCCGCCGCCGCGAGTGCTGCTCCGTTTCGGCAGGTGGCGCCGGCGCGCGCAGCGCCGGGCCGCGGCCCTGGCGCTGCTCACCGACGAGATCACCCGTTGCCGCACCGATCCACAGCTCGAGCAGCGCACCGACGCGCTCGCGATGCTGGTGCGCGGCATCGCCGACGCCGACGCCCCGATGGACGACGACGAGCTCCTCGACCAGCTCGTCACGCTGCTACTGGCCGGGCATGACACCACTGCCACCGCGCTTTCCTGGGCCTTCGAGCGGCTGACCCGCCATCCCGCGCTCCTGCACCGCACGGCAGCGGCCGCCGCGGACGGCGACGACGCGTGGTTGGACGCGGTGTGCAAGGAGAGCCTGCGGGTGCGGCCGGTGGTCTTCGAGTTCGGCCGCAAACTGACGGCCCCGGTGCAACTGGCCGGGTACCGCATTCCGGCCGGCCACTTCCTGCTTCCCAGCATCAACCTGGTGCACCACAGCAGCCGGCTCTACCGGGATCCGGATGAGTTCCAGCCGCAGCGATTCCTCGGTCAGCGGCCCGATCCGGCGGTCTGGCTACCCTTCGGCGGCGGGGTCCGCCGCTGCCTCGGCGCCACCTTCGCCCAGGTGGAGATGCGCACCGTACTGCGGGAAGTCCTGCGACGAGTCGAGCTGGCGCCTACCACCGCGCCGGGCGAGCCGGTTCGGCCCCGCCACGTGACCATGGTGCCGCGCCAGGGCGCGATGGTGACCGTTCGTCGCCGTCTCACCGTCGCTGACCGCCTCGCGACCGGCTGACCCAGCTCAGGCACAACGCCGGCGGGAGACGGAACGCCGGCGAGATGGCTCTGCACAATCGCCCCTGAGCGTTATGGCAGGCTGTCCGCTCTAGCACGGACGGTAGCTGGGAGGAACAGCGATGGGTCGGGTCGGGATAACGATAGCGACCGGGGCGGTGCTGATCGGTGTACTCGGAGGCTGCGGGCAGGGCACCGCTACGGCGCCCGGTTCCAGCCCGGCCAGCCCGTCGACGGCACCGGGACGGGCGCAGGCTCTGACCGTCCGCACGATCAGCGTCAAGGTCCGCAACGGGAAGGCCAGCGGCGACACCGGCCAGGTGACAGTGCCGCTGGGTAGCCCCGTGGTCATCTCGGTGAGCAGCGATGTGGCCGATGAGATCCACGTGCACGGTTACGAGCGCACGGTCAAGGTTCCGGCGGCCAGTACCGCGTCGGTCGCCTTCACCGCGAACAAGCCGGGCGCCTTCGCCGTGGAACTGGAGAATCCCAAGCTTGCCCTGCTTCAACTACAAGTGGGCTGACGCGGGGTGTCACGGTTTATGTGCCTGGGCGACAGATCATGTCGCTGACGACACACAGACGGTGATCAACCGGGGGGCTGGGGGGACCGCCTATGATCCCCAGGGTGACCAGCGGCCCCAACGGTTTGAGCGGCGACGAGGCGCTGCGGCTCGCCGCCGAGCGCGCAGCGAGCACCGGTACCCGCAACCTTCCCGAATTCACCGACCTACCGATTCCCGGCGACACCGCGAACCTGCGCGAAGGGCCGCAGCTGCACCCTCAGTGCCTGGCCCTGCTGCCACTGGTCGGGGTCTGGCGCGGCGAAGGTGAGATCGTCTACCCGACCATCGATGGACCGTACCGATTCGGCCAGCAGGTCGTCATCTGCCACGACGGGCGGCCGTTTCTGCGCTATGAGTCCCGGGCATGGTTGCTCGACGACTCCGGCAAGGTGATCCGACCGGCGGCTCGGGAGACTGGGTTCTGGCGGCCGCAAGCCGATGACACCATCGAGCTGCTCGCCGCGCACGGCACCGGCATCATTGAGCTCTACTACGGACAGCCGCGCAGCCAGACCTCGTGGGAGCTGGCCACCGACGCGGTGGTGCGGAGTTCCTCGGCCAAAGAGGTTACCGGGGCGCACCGGCTCTACGGCGTCGTCGAAGGCGGTGACCTCGCCTACGTGGAGCAACGCGCGATGGTCGGCCAACCCATGCAGCCGCATGTCTCGACCCTGCTGCACCGGGTGGTGGGCTGATAATGCCTCCGAACAGCAGTCAGCCCCCGGGGGTCACCGCACGAAGCGGCGAGCCCGAGCGGGACCATTGCTCGAGCACCCCGGGGGCCGGGTGACTGCCTTGGATTCGCCGGCCGCCTCTCAAGAGGTGGCCTTCCACGGCCGTCGGCGGCACTAGCTGACAGCCACCTCACGAGTCCTATAGCCGTTCAACCTTGGACCACCTCCTTTCACGTGTACTGCCCACGCTATCCGCGTCACGGCAGGTTCGGCAACGTCAATCCGGCAGGACCCGGTTGAGGACGGTACGCAGGGCTACCATCGTTGTTGTGGACACCAGCCTGCGTCGCACGTTGCACGACCGCGGCCTCCGGATGACTCCACAACGTCAACTCGTGCTCGACGCGGTGCGGGAATTGAAGCACGCCACACCCGAACGGATTTGCGAGCAAGTCCAACGCGTCGCGCCCGCGGTGAACATCACCACCATCTATCGCACCCTGGACCTGCTCGAGGGCCTCGACCTGGTATGGCACACCCACCTCGGGCACGGAGCGCCGAGCTACTCCACCCAAGCGCACGAGCATGTTCACCTGGTGTGTCACCGGTGCGGCGAGGTTACCGAAATACCCCCTGAGGAGCTGACCGACCTCACCGCGCGATTACGTGACCAGTTCGGGTTCGTGCTCAATCCCAGCCACCTTGCGCTGTCAGGGCGCTGCGTGCAGTGCCTGGAAACAGAGAGTTCGTGACGTCGCCGTTACTGGAGCTGCCTGGAGCGGTGCCGCCGCCGGAGGGATCCCCAGACGCCGGCGTCGCCTGGCACCACGGTGACCCCTTAGGGGAGCAACGCGCCGCCGACCGCGACGTCGTGGTGGTGGACCGGTCGCACCGCGAGGTTCTCGCCGTCCCGGGCGAGGATCGGTTGACCTGGCTGCACACCATCACCTCCCAGCACCTGCTCGCGCTCGGTGAAGGTGCGCATACCGAGGCGCTGGTCCTGGACCTACGAGGACACGTCGAGCACCATGCTGTGGTCTCCCATGTGCAGGACACGGTGTGGCTGGACACCGATCCAGGTCGGGCGCAGGGTCTGCTGGCCTACCTGAACTCGATGGTGTTCTGGTCGAAAGTGACACCCCGGGATGCGACGACGGAGCTGGCCGTTCTCTCGCTGCTGGGACCGGGCACCGGCGACGTGCTGAGGCGGGCCGGCGAGCTGGGTGGGTTCGCTCGGGTGGAGTCGGGTCGGGCGGACCTGCTGGTGGCCCGTAGCGACCTCACCAACGCCTGGCGCCGGCTTGTCGATGCGGGTGCCGCACCGGCCGGCACGTGGGCTTATGAGGCGATCCGGGCGGCAGCACTGCGGCCACGGCTGGGCATCGACACCGACGACCGCACCATCCCGCACGAGGTGGGCTGGATCGGTCCGGCGGTGCACCTGGACAAGGGGTGTTACCGCGGCCAGGAGACGGTGGCACGGGTATCGAACCTGGGTCGCCCGCCGCGACGGATGGTGCTGCTGCACCTGGAGTCACCAGAGACCCTGCCGGTCACCGGGGATCCGGTGATGGCCGGCGAGCGGGTAGTGGGCCGGGTCGGCACCGTCGCTACCCATTACGAACTGGGCGCCATCGCTCTCGCCCTCGTCAAACGCTCAGTCGAGCCCACGACTCCCCTACAAGCCGGCCGAGCAGCCGCCGCAATAGACCCCAACTCACTTCCCCCCGACACCGGCGAACCCCCTGGCCGCGCCGCCCTACGCCGCCTGAGGTCCTAATCCCGCATTGAGCAGGCTCACCGGGGTAGACCGCCCTGAGGAGCCCCGCTGAGCCCGCTCGATACGGGTAGGTGCCAGGATGGACGGCGTGGTCGAGGTTCGTCGTGGGGGTCGTCGCAGGATTGATCGGGTACTGGGGGCCGGCTTCAGCGCCGGTTTGGGCGAATTGGGGCTCGCCGAGGTGCGTGCGCGGCGAGACGACGCGGCCCAGGAAGAGACGGACCTGTCCTACCTCCGGCGCCTGTTGCACGCCCGAATCGATCTCGTGCGCGCCGAACAACGGCGCCGCCGTGAAGGTGGCACCGCTCCCGTCGTCGACGATCTGGCCCGCATCCTGGCGGTGAATGCGGTTGGCCCGGCAACGGGCTCGGCTCGCCATCAGACGCTGCAACCCTCCCGGGCCGAGGCGCACCGCCGCCACGTCGAGGCGCTGGTCGCCGACGCGGATCTGTCCGACGTCGGGTCGCTGTCAGCTGAGCAGCTCGAGGGCGCGCTGGCGGCCTACCGCACGGAGGAGTCGTCGGTATCTCAGCGGCGCCGCGAAGTGCAGTAGGTCGTCGACACCTTCAACGCCGAGATCGGCTCCCGGTATGCCAGCGGTACTGCCTCGGTCGACGAGCTGCTCGCCGAGCAACGCCGCCTCGCCGAATGAGGGATGTA
>JAODNG010000448.1 GCA_025465385.1 Pseudonocardiales bacterium | reverse complement strand
GGACGAGACGATCTCGCAGAGCACGCCGGCCGGTGGCAGCCCGGCCAGCCGGGCCAGGTCCACCGAGGCCTCGGTGTGCCCGGGGCGACGGAGCACACCACCCTCCTTGGCCCGCAGCGGTACGACGTGACCCGGTCGGGCGAAGTCGACCGACTTGGAGTCCGGGTCGGCCAGCAGGCGGATGGTGTGCGCCCGGTCCGCCGCCGAGATCCCCGTCGTCACGCCCTCGCGGGCGTCTACCGTCACGGTGTACGCGGTGCCCCGCTTGTCCTGATTGGTATGAAACATCGGTGGCAGGTCCAACCGGTCGCAATCGTCCCCGGTCAGCGCCACACAGACGTAGCCCGAGGTGTACCGGACCGTGAACGCCAGCAGCTCGGGAGTGGCCCGGGCCGCGGCGAAGATCAGGTCGCCTTCGTTCTCGCGTTCCTCATCATCCACCACGATCACCGGGCGCCCGGACGCCACGTCCGCGATCGCCCGATCGATGCCGGCAAAGGCGCTGTACGTCATCGCGTCCTCCTCCCCCGCATCATCCCCCAGCACCATCGCTAGGAGGCACTAGATGTGGGCGAGCCAACCGCTCGACATACTTCGCGATCACGTCGACCTCGACGTTCACCAGCTCACCGGGGCGTCGCAGGCCTAGGGTGGTCAGCTGCTGAGTGGTCGGAATCAGGCCTACCGAGAATGCGTCAGCGTCGACGTCGATCACGGTGAGTGATACCCCGTCCACGGTGATGGACCCTTTCTCTACCACATACCGGGCCAACCCAGCGGCGATCCTGATCCGCACCAGTTCCCATGGAGCCCCGTCCAGGGGCGCGGTGCGAGATAGCAGGGTTCCGGTGCCATCGACGTGGCCCTGCACCAGGTGCCCACCGAGCCGGGCACCCAGCTTCGCCGCCCGCTCCAAGTTCAGCCGGTCTCCTCTCGCAGCCGGACCCAGGCTGGAGCGGCGGAGCGTCTCCCCGATCACATCAGCAGTGAAAACCTCGCCGTCGACGTCTACGACGGTCAGGCAGACGCCGTTGACCGCGATCGAGTCACCGGGTTGAGCATCTGAACTGGTCAACGCGCCGCGCACGAAAAATCGCGCCGCATCGGGCCGTTCCTCCCGGCCGACGAGCTCTCCGAGTTCCTCGACGATGCCGGTGAACACGGCTCATCCCTCCCGGCCGCTACACCTCACCGGCCGCTGCATGCCCGGGCCTGGGCCCGCAGCGACTCGATTGCTTGCGCGGGGTCGTCAGCCCCGTACACCGCCGAGCCGGCGACGAAACAATCCACTCCGGCTTCGGCGGCAGCCTCGATGGTGTCGGCGTTGATTCCCCCGTCGATCTCTATCAGCACGGTCAGGTGCCCGGTGTCCACTAATCGCCGGGCGGTGCGCACCTTGCCCAGTACGTCGGCGATGAACGACTGTCCACCGAAGCCCGGCTCCACGCTCATCACCAGCAGGGTGTCGTAGTGCCGCAACACCTCGACCCAGGGCTCTAGCGGGGTCTTGGGTTTGACTGACAGGCCGGCCTTGGCCCCGGCCGCGCGGAGGTCCTTCGCCAGCTTGATGGGGTCCTCGGCGGCCTCGGCATGCACAGTGACGTTGTGACAACCCGCTTCGGCATAGCCGATAGCCCACCGATCCGGGTTATCGATCATAAGGTGGCAGTCCATCGGGATGTCGGTGTACTTCATCAGGCTCTGCACGACGGGGAGACCCAGGGTGAGGTTGGGCACGAAGTGCCCGTCCATCACATCGACGTGCAGCCAGTCGGCGCCCGTTACCGCATTGGCCTCGTCGGCCAGCCGGGCGAAATCGGCGGATAAGATTGACGGCGCGATCATCGGTCGAGGTGGCACAGGATGCACGGTATCGCGCAGTCAGCTCAACGGCGGTTGCGGCTCGGCAACGGTGAGTTCCAGCCGGTCCCCGGCGACGCTGCCATGGACCTCCTGTCCTGGTCTGAGCTCCTCGGTGAGCAGCATGCGGGACAGTTTCTTGTCCAGCTCACGCCCGATAGCCCGGCGCAGCGGTCTCGCGCCGTATTCCGGCTGATAGCCACGATCGACTATCCAGTCGATGGCGTCATCGTCGAGGCGCAGGGCGATGTTCTGCGCTCGCAGCCGCTGCCGGGTCTGCTCCAGAAGGAGCTTGGTGATCGTGCGAAGCCGCAGCCGATCGAGGCCACGGAACAGGACGATCTCGTCGATCCGGTTGAGGAACTCCGGCCGGAAGTGCCGTCGCACGGTCACCATGAGCGGCTCCCGCACCTCTTCGACTGACTGCCCGGTACTGGTCGCGGCCAGCAACTGATCCGCGCCGAGGTTGCTGGTCATGATGATCACGGTGTTGGCGAAGTTCGCGGTCCGGCCCCGGGAGTCGGTGAGCCGGCCGGCGTCGAAGACCTGCAGCAGGATGTTCGAGACGTCCGCATGCGCCTTCTCGATCTCATCAAGCAGCACCACGGTGTACGGGGTGCGGCGGACGGCATCGGTGAGCTGGCCGGGCTCGTCGTGGCCGACATAGCCGGGAGGGGCACCGATGAGCCGCGACACGGTGTGCTTGTCCTGGAATTCGCTCATGTCAAGGCGGATCAGCCGCTCCTGCGACCCGAACAGTGTCTGCGCCAGCGCCCGGGCCAGCTCCGTCTTGCCTACGCCAGTAGGGCCGAGGAACAGGAATGAGCCGACCGGCCGGTCGGGGTGATTGAGACCCGCGCGGCTGGCGCGCACCGCGTCCGCGACCACCTCGACCGCCTCGTCCTGCCCGACGACCCGCTGCCGCAAATGCTCCTCGAGATGCAGCAGCCGGTGTCGCTCCACCTCGGTGAGCTGCGCGACCGGGATGCCAGTACTACGTGCGATGATCTCCGCGACGTCGTTGGCGCCGACCTCCGGCGCAAGAGTCGGCTTGGCGTGAGCGGTCTCCAACTCGACGATAGCCAGGTCGAGCTCCCGGGTCAGCGCCTCGGCCCGCTCGTAATTTTCGGCGTCAACCGCGATGTCCTTGGCCCGGGTGAGCTGCTCGACGCGCTGCTCGAGCGCCCAGGTGTCCTCGCGCGGGGTCTCGGCTCGTGCCCGGGCCCGAGCACTCGCCCGGTCGATCAGGTCGATCGCCTTGTCGGGGAGAAACCGGTCTGCGATATACCGGTGAGATAGCCGCGCAGCGGCTTCGGCGGCCTCATCGGTGATGCGGACGCGGTGGTGTGACTCGTAGCGTTTGCGCAGGCCGCGCAAGATGGCGACGGTGTCCTCGACGCTCGGTTCGGCGATCAGAATGGGCTGGAACCGTCGTTCCAGCGCAGGGTCACGCTCGATATGGCGGCGGTACTCGTCGACTGTGGTGGCTCCGATCAGCTGCAGGTCGCCGCGGGCCAGCGCGGGTTTGAGCATGCTGCTGGCGTCCATCGCACCGCCCTCGGCCCCCGCGCCGGCACCGACCACGGTGTGCAGCTCGTCCAGAAACAGCACCACCGTCCGGTCAGCGGCGGTCACCTCGTCGATCACCGCGGTGAGCCGTTCCTCGAACTCACCCCGGTACTTGGTGCCGGCCACCATCCCCGCCAGATTGAGCGAGATCAGCCGCCGGTTGCGCAGCGGTTCTGGGACCGCGCCGTCGGCTATCCGCTGGGCGATGCCGTCGACGATCGCTGTCTTGCCGACGCCGGGGTCCCCGATCAGCACCGGATTGTTCTTGGTCCGCCGCGACAGCACCTCGAGGACCTGCTCGATGTCGTCGTCGCGGCCAATGACCGGATCAAGACGTCCAGCCCGAGCAGCGGCTGTGAGGTCGCGGCCGTAACGGTCCAGCCGCTGCGTCGATGTGCCCGGTCGGGTTATCCCGCCGAAGGACTGCTCGAGGCCGCCGACCAGCCTGCTAACGAGATCCTCTAGGGGGTTGAACCCAGAACCGAACGGTCCCTCGGGCATACCAAGCCTCCTCGTCCGCCGCACCGGCGGCCGCTGTCGCGACACCCATTGATGATTGTGCCCCCGACTCATCCACCGCGCCGTGCGATAGGTCGCTGTCACACAGAGGCGAACGAGGCAATCGCGAGCTCATGGTTCTGCGCAATCACTGACAGCCAGTAGTTCATCCGCTCGGCGTTGGTGACGTCGCGCCAGTGTCCGAACAACCCCTCGGCATCACCCAGCGGTAGCCGTCCCTCCGCCTGGTGAATCTCCAGGGTCAGCGACGCGCGGTCCACGCCACAGGACTCGACCGCCGTTCGCAAAATTTGGGCCAGCCCCGCGGGACCGTACAGCGGCGGCAGCGAGAATCGGCCGTCGTGGGCGAACGGGATCGGGACCCGGGTAAAGAAGCTGAAGTGGTCGGACAGGCCTGGGATGAGCGGATGCCCGTCGTGCAGGTGGAAATGCACGGTCTTCCCGACGCTGCCGAGCGTGCGGGTCAACTCCAGGATCGTGGGCAGCGCAGCCTCCACAGCGTCCTGGACGTCGTCAATCAGCGCGGGCAGGCGCGGGTCGGCTGGGCTCAGGGTCCCGAGAGCCAGCCCGTCATGTCGCTTCGCGAAAAGCACCTTGGCCAGCTTGATGCCGACATGGCCGCTATCGATGCAGAGGCTGACCCCTTCGACGTCTCGCAGGCCCTCACCGATCTCGGCGAACCGCTCAACCTCCATACCGGCCGCGTACTCAAGGAATACATAGGGTCGTTCCTTCCGGCCGCCGAGTGCCCGTAGCGCGGCTACCACGTCCGGCACGCGCGCCGCCATCGCCGGCTTGTCGTGCACCACGAAACCCGCGACCCGCCCGGCGAACCGGGTGGCAAAGTCAGCGACGACCGCCGCGCCGCGCTCGTCGAGCACGTCGATGCGGCGGTCGAGGTGAACCACCGGCAGCTTCGGTTGCGTGGGCGTGAAGGGGAGGATCCGGTCGAGCTCGTCCGGAGTGCCGGCATAGACCTCGGCTGCAAGGCCAGCCTGCGCGAACCTCAGCTGCGCGAGGCGCAGCAACGCGTCATCGCCGCTGATCCGCTGCTGGAACAGTCCGCGGAGGGCTGGAATCGCGGACGGTGCCGCGGCCCGCGGCTGATCGACTGGCACCGCATGTGGGCGCGCGCTCGGGGGCACCTCTGACACGCCGGGAATGGAGAAAACTCCGATGGACTCGTCCTTTGCCCGGCATCGTTTGTGCTGAGTCCTGACCTTCGCCCGATCGGACACGATCACCAACCGGTCCTGGGCGACCCAGGAGACGCCTTCAACGTTGCAGTACAAGGTTTTGCCGGTCTTGTCGCGAGGGAACCGGTATACGGTCCCCTCGTCGGCCAGCTGCCAACTTGACGCCGCGAGCCGGCCGACCCACAGCGCCGAGGAGTCCTGCGACACAACGGCGATCCGGTCTTCGGAGACGGAGAGGCTGCTGTAGTCGCCGAAGTCGAGGGACCTAGGCAGCCGGATCGTGTCGGTGCGGATCCAGCGGTCGGCACCCTCGACAAAGATTTGAATCCGGCCTCCGCCGGGGGTGCGACCGGCCGTTCCTGCCTTGCATAGGTTTCCCTCACACATGCCGAGCAGATGGACCTGCCCGTCGCGGCGGACGCAGCTAAGCCCTTCGATTCCCTTGTTCGGTCGATCGAGCGGAAAATCCAGCGGCTTGCTGGAGACGAGGATGTCCCGCTCGTCGTTGATTTTCGGTGGCGGTCATGATCGTCAGGCGGCGATCACGGGTTCATCATGACGGAGGGCACTGACAGTTTCGGCTGCGACATGCTCGTCAAGAGCGCGCCGGAGAGCAGCCAGGTGCAGGTGCCCGTTGACGCGGCGGAACTGCTTGCCGGCTTCGGCCATGCCAGCGGCGCACCAGCGCAACGCCATGTTCCCGGAT